>CAJYCI010000008.1 GCA_913428515.1 uncultured Gammaproteobacteria bacterium
GTTCAGACGAGAACTTTGCTTGAGCCTCAGAGCGTAAATTTTTCGAGCGCTGCAACTGATACCATGATTCTAGTCTAAAAATAGGTTGGCTGACGAAACCGGACCATCCATTCTCATTAAAATCTGAAGCGGCGCTCGTAGGATTAGAGGGGAATTCCCTGCGATTATCTGAGGTCTGTGCTCGGACGCCTATTTGAGGAAGCAGTTGTGAACGACTCAGCGGGACGACTTCTTTTCTCGATAGATATCGAGCTTGCGCGGCTGCTAATTCAGGATCATTAGAAACCGACAATTCATAAATTTCTGATAAATTACCCGCAAAAACAATTATCGGAAAGAGATTGCTTAACAAGACGGCCAGGAAAAGATGGTAATTTCTGATTGTTTTTTTCTTACTTAACATCGTGAAGTTTTTCCTGCATGTTTATGACGAGAATTTTCTCTGATTCAGTGTGCTCTGATCATAACAGAATTACGCCGAGCTTTGCTTTATGGGTTGTTAGAAATTTTATTTATGGTAATCAGAGTCTTAATATAACCCAAACAAAAAGGTTGAACTAAATTCAAATCTATTACGACTCTGTTTCGATAGATAGAGAAAATTCATGTTCGTCGATCGCAAAAGAAAACCTTTGTTCGGTTGCTACGAGGTTTAGTTGGGTAGTAAGAGTTTCGCTTTTGATATATTTTTCATGGTTTTTAATCACGGATTGAAGAACCGGGCCGGCTTTTATTTTAAGTTTGATCCTGTCATTTACTTTAAGTCCAAAGTCTTTTCGAGATTTTTGAATTCGATTAACCACTTCTCTAGCCTGACCCTGCGATATAAGTTCGTCGTCAAGCTTGCAATCCATGTCAATAGATATAAATTTGTCAGATACTGTGTTGGTTCCGTTTTTAGCTTCCCTAAAAACAAGGATTTCGTCTAAATCGAAGTGCTCATTCTTGATGGTTATCCTTTCTTCTAATTGCAATCGGTTAATTTCGGAAGAGCTAAGCTCTTCGATCGCTTTTTTATATTCTTTGAAATCTTTCCCTAGCCTTTTTCCTAGGATCCGTGAGTTTGGCTTTGCATAAAGTTTTATGAAATTCTCTTCATTTGCAGAATAGCTCACTTCTTTCGCATTCAGTTCTTGCTGCAAGTAGTTTTCAAGTTTAGATATTTCCTTTAGCAGCTTTTCATCTGGATGAATGATGGTAACTTCTGAGACTGGGTATTTCGTTTTTAATTTCTCTTGATTACGTTTTTGTCTTCCAAGCAAAATAATATGCTGCATCCTTTGAACGGCTGACTCTAAAAGAGGTTTTATTCTTTTTTTGTTTACCTCTGGGTAAGAGCAAAGGTGAACTGATTCTGGCAAATCTAAAGATGAAAAACCTTTAAGCTCCTGGTACAAGGCCTCTGACAGAAAAGGAGCGAACGGAGCCATCGAAATACTCAATTCAAGAAGTGCCTCGTATAAAGTGTGATACGCAGAGAATTTATCTTCAGAGGTTCCTTCAGCCCAAAACCTAGCTCGATTCAGTCTAATGTACCAATTGGTGAGGTCCTCGATAAACTCAAATAAGGCCGGCATCACATTATAAAGCCTATACCCCTCCATTTCATAAATCACTGACTCTTTCAGTGACTCCAGTCTGGACAGGACCCACTGATCCATGATGTTGGTCGAGGGAGAGAAATCAGACTTCGGACGCCAATTATCGATCTCTGCATAGGTATAAAGAAATTTAAACGCGTTCAGCCAAGGAAGAAGCGCTCTCCTTACCATATCTTTTACTCCTTCATCGGAGAACCGCTGTTCTTCCCCTTTTACGAGTCCGGAGTTGACGAGATAGAGCCTCAATGCGTCAGCACCGAATGTCTCCATTAACTCTTCGGGAGGAGAATAATTCTTGAGGCTTTTTGACATTTTTTTTCCGTCTTCAGCCATCACAATTCCATTCACGACAACGTTTTTAAACGGGTTCTTTCTAAAAAGAGCATTACCTAAGACTATAAGAGTGTAAAACCATCCTCGCGTCTGATCTAGTCCTTCCGCTATAAATTCAGCTGGGAATCCTCGATTAAAGGTCTCTTCATTTTCGAAAGGATAATGCAATTGAGCGTATGGCATAGATCCAGATTCAAACCAACAATCAAGTACCTCCTCAATCCTACGATATACCCCTGATTCTCCAGAAACTTGAAATGTTACAGGATCAACGTTTTCTCTATGGAGATCGTTTAGCTTGATTCCGCTCAAAGAGCGCAATTCATCTATTGATCCTACACAAATTTGTTTCCCCGTCTCGTCGTTAATCCAAATCGGCAACGGGGTTCCCCAATAGCGATTTCTGGAGATTGCCCAGTCAATTGCCCCTTCCAACCACTTTCCCATGCGACCATTCTTTAGGTGTCCGGGCACCCAATTGATTCCCGCGTTAGCTTCCAGGAGCTGTTCCCTAAACTCTTCTACCTTCACGTACCAGCTATCAATAGTTCTATATATAATAGGACTGTGGCTTCGGGGACAAAAAGGGTAGTTGTGTTGAATGACTTCTTGCTTGAAAAGTAGACCTTTATCTCTGATAGCTCTGGTTATATCTCTGTCGGCGTCTTTTACATAGATTCCTGCAAATTCTCCAACTGCCGAGGTAAACTTACCTGACATATCGATTGGACATGCCGGAGGAGCATCGAAGCCGGCTTTCTGGAATATTCGGTAGTCGTCTTCACCAAAAGCGGGTGCCTGGTGAACTATTCCAGTCCCATTTTCTGGTGTGACGTAATCGTCCTCTAATATGGAAAATCCTCCAAATTGCTCATGATCTTGAAAGAAATCAAAAATCGGATCATATTTTTTCCCTACTAGATCTGAACCTTTGAGTTTGCTTATTAATTCAAAATTCTCACTATCTTTTAGTAAATCCAATGAATAGTGTTCAGAGACTATTAGAGTTTTACCTGAACTCAAGTCTCTGACCTCTGTGTAATCTATATCTCTTCCGACACAAAGAGCTAGGTTGGAGGGAAGAGTCCAGGGCGTTGTAGTCCAAGCAGCAACATATCTATCCTCTGACTTTATCTTAAATAGGACGGTAAGAGCCGGATCTTGCACACTTTTGTAATTAGACCCTGCTTCGAAGTTCGAAAGTACCGTTCCAAGTTCCGTGGAAAAAGGCACGACCTTTTCCCCTTTATAAATTAGGTTTTGCTCCCAAAGTTGCTTAACAACCCACCACACTGATTCCATGTACCAAGGATCCATAGTTTTATAGTCGTTATCAAAATCTACCCATCGACCTATTCGTTCTATTGTTTTTTGCCATTGAGTTGTATAACGCTGAACAATTTTTCGACATTCATCGTTGTAACCTTTAACGCCGAGTTTTTTTACAGCGTCTGAAGACGACATTCCTAAAGATTTGTCAATTTCATGCTCGATCGGAAGTCCGTGACAATCCCATCCAAATCGTCGCTGGACAAACTTTCCTTTCATTGTCCAATATCTTGGTACAACGTCTTTGAGAATAGAACCAACTAGATGCCCATGATGAGGAAGTCCTGTAGCGAACGGCGGGCCATCGTAAAAGATGTAAGGGTCGGAACTCGAGGTTTTCTCAAGACTTTTCTTGAAAATCTTTTTTTCGTTCCAAAATTCAAGCAGGCTATGTTCGGCATCAACGAAACTGAAGTTTTCATCGCTTGGTTTGATTCTATCTTTCATTAGATTTCTAATTGTTCGTGCCGTAACTTCGCGGAACCTTCATCTCGTGGTTTCCTAACTATTGTCTATAAGAAAAAACTACTTTGAGAGAAGGGAGCAAGGTTTTCCCTTACCGATCAGAATAGTATATGCGAAAAGTTTGTCAAGAATTAGAGCTTAATGAGGTGTTATCCTGAACACTTGTGACGCTCCCTCGCGAGTTTATTTTTTCAAGGACTCTCGCAATTAATTTTTCTATCCTGTAGGTCGTATACCATGCTGGCGGATCTTTATGATCTACAACACTCGTTCCTGTCATACTAAATTGCCACCCATCAGAGATTGATTTTTTATAAATTCGCTCAAGCTTTTCCCAGCAATCACCATTCATAAGCGGGTGAACGCAGGCGATGGTAATATTTTTTGCTCCCTGCTTCTTCAATTCTTTAATGGATGATATAACCGAGCCGCCGGTATCAACAATATCGTCCACAAGCAGAACGTCTCGTCCTCGTACTTCCCCTATGAGATTCGACGAAAAAATAGAATTCGCTTTGGAATAGTCCCTTTCTTTGGAAAGTGCTGCTAGGTCAGCGGAAAGTTCCTCTGAGAAAGCTCTTGCTCTTTCAAGGTACCCAACATCCGGAGACACCACAACATCAAAAGATAATTGACTGTTTTTGATCCATTTACTGAAGTGATTTGTCAGGAATACGTTTTCGAGATGCGCTACAGATGGGTTGAACATGCCGGCTATCGAATCATTATGGATTTCTACACTCATAACTCGGTCTACTCCCGCACTTTGAAGAAGTCTGGCGAATAGCCCCGCACTGATACCTTCTCTGTTTCTCCCTTTTCTTTTGTCTTGCCGAGCGCCGGGATAATAAGGCAAAACAGCTGTAATATATTGAGCATCGGATAATGCTGCAGCTTCTATGGCGTGGAGCAGCATTAGGAACCTGTCATAGATACTCCTGTTATCTTGTTTGCCGACAGCCGATTGAAAGATATAAACGTCATGCCCTCTGACATTTGACTTTATTTCAAATTTCCCCTCGCCGCATGCAAACCAAGTCTCTTTTGTTGAGAGCAAATCTATTCCCATTTCGTTAGATACTGAATGAGCAAACTTTCGGCCTGATTCGCATGCCATTAGCGCTATTGGCGCGCGTCTATTTTCATTAGGTTTTTTTTTCATAATTAACTGACCTATTCATCTTTTTCTATGAGTTCTTTAACTGTCTGAATAATGAGATGGTGCTCTACTCGCTTCGCTTTCTCCGCCAAAGATTCTGGTGTTTCGTTTTCGCTTATCGAGATTATTTGCTGCGACAAAATTTCTCCTTTATCGTATTCGGAGTTTACTAGATGTACGGTTACTCCTGAGAGATCTTCATTATTCTTTAGGACTTCTTTATGAACTGCTAATCCATACATCCCCTTGCCTCCGTATTTTGGCAATAAGGAGGGGTGGATATTGATCACTTTACCGCTAAAAGAATCGATTACAGCTCTGCTAAGTTTTTTCATGTACCCTGCCAAAACTGCCAGCTCACAATTATATCCGTTTAATAAAGAAGAGATTTTCATATCACGTTTTTGATCATTAGGTTCAAGGTTTTTAGAGATGTGAAAGGAATGAATGCCGAGATTTTTTGCTTTCGCAATAGCTTGTGATTTTTTATTATTTGAGATTAAAAGCACAACCTCACCTCTTATCATGCCTGATTTACAAGCCTCAGCTATTGCTTCGAAATTGGTTCCATTATGAGAAGCAAAAACTGCAATTTTCAAAATCATCTTCCTCTTTGATGGAGGGTTGAGGCTCTAGCCAAGTTTTTCTCGAAGTATATTTTTTTGAACTTTTCCCATTGCATTTCTTGGAAGTTCATCAAAGAAATAGACTTCTTTTGGAATTTTATAACCAGCAATTTCCCCTTTCATTTTATTTATCAGCATAGGTTTATCCAGTCGCGCAGTTTCTTCCGTAACGACCACAGCGACTACTTGTTCCCCAAAGTCAGGATGAGGCAACCCTATGACCGCAGATTCTTGCACTTCCTCAAAGGAGTCGATAACCAACTCAATTTCCTTCGGAAATATGTTTAATCCCCCTGAGATTATTAGATCTTTTTTTCGACCTATTAGAAAAAGATATCCTTCAGAGTCAATGCGTCCCAAGTCGCCGGTTCTAAAAAATCCATCCTCAGTAAAATCTCTCGATCTAAATTCTTCTCGCTTCCAATATCCTGCGAATACGTTCTGCCCCCTCACTTCGATTTCACCTGGTTCTCCTGCTTCTGAGATATCGCCCGACTCGTTCCTCGCACGTAATTGAACGCCCTCAAGAGCGAGACCGACCGATCCAGCTTTCCTTAATCCTTGAAACGGGTTACTAGTATTCATACCGGTTTCGGTCATTCCGTATCGTTCAACGATTTCGTGTCCGGTTTTTTCCATAAAATCTAGGGAGGTTTTTTTTAAGAGTGGCGCTGACCCGCTTATAAAAACCCTTATGTTTTTGCAAGAATCTTTTGTTAAGGCACTTTCTGACAGCATTCGGACATAATACGTTGGCACACCCATAAATACTGTTGACTTCGGCAGGATATTAACTACCTTTTGAGGAGAAAACTTATCTAGATAAATTATCGAACTTCCGTTCGCCAAAGGCAGGTTAAGGCCAACAAATAAACCGTGCACGTGGAAAACAGGCAGAGCATGCAATAGCACGTCATTTTTTGACCAGTCCCAAGCATTAGTAAGGGCTTGCGCATTTGCAATTAAATTTTTGTGGCTAATCAGCGCCCCTTTTGGTTTGCCTGTGGTTCCAGAGGTGTAAAGCATTACCGCTGCTGTGTCACTCGACGAGCTCTCCAAATCATAATTAACGTTAGATTCTTTTATCTTTTCACTGATTTTAATTAATTCATCTATGACCAAAATCTTTGACGTCTTAATGAACAGTTCAAAGGTTCTTTTTCTCTTTTTGTCAGTAATCACGAACTTAGGATTTGCGTCTGCCGCAAAGAATTCTAATTCTTTTTTAAGATATTGTGTGTTCAGAGGAATGTATACTATTCCAGCTCTCAAACACGCAAGATAAAGAACAACTGCACTCACATTTTTTTCAAACTGAACAAGAATTCTATCGCCAGGAACTAAACCCCGCTCGACTAAATGAGTTGCAACTAAACCACTCAGATGATCTATATCAGCGTAGTTATATATCACTTCAGAATGAGGCGATAATAAAAAAGGTTTTGAACCTTCAAATCCTTTTTTTAAATTCTCGTAAAGATTCATATCGTGATTTCAACTCTATTAAAATTGAAAATGTTAACAAAAAAAGAGTGTAAGGTGAGAAAACTCTTGTTCCAAAAAAGACACCTGGTCCTATTGCTCTTCATTTTTTACTTGGACCCATGACACGCTAGCCAATAACTAGCCAATTTTTTACGGTTGATAGCGGGCTTCGCCTTTGGGTGCAAAAAATCCAGATGTTTATGGAGGTTATACAAACCGACAAAAGCTAAAATTGAGCTTTTAAACGTGATGTTCGAAAATTTTGTGAGAGCATCTTTTTATAATGTGGGAGGCGACTACAGCGCTGCGAAAATGAGACAATGAAATTTACCAAGTGCTCCGAAAAAAAAGTTTTACTTACAATCGGGTTGCGCTTATTTGCTGAACTTTAAATGGAAAACTAGGTCAATTGCTAATCAATATTTCTGCGCTGGGGAAATCAATCAGACTTCTAAAGTGTTTTTTGGATCGAAAATATGTTTACTCAATTAAATAAGCTATATCTTGATCGTCTTCCTTGATAAAAGCGTGTTATCTTGTTTTTGGCGTTTTAACTTTGAGGAAGTTACTTGAATCTTTTTTCGTGGAAAAGATTAGAACAGGAGAAGCCAGCGCTGGCCAAATTCGGTGCAATTCGGCTAGATGGGAAAGTCGCATATCTTGCAACTACGCGATCCGACGGAAGACCCAGAGCTCATCCAGTTACTCCTGTTATTGGGGGCGGACGTATCTTCGTTTTCTTGAACGCGGATTCACCCCGGACCACTGATTTATTAGTTAAGCCGGATTTCTCGTTGCACTGTTTTATGAGTGATAATTCCGGAGGCAGCGGAGAGTTTCAGGTTAATGGACGAGCGGCAGGAATTGAAGACAAAGATCTAAGGTCCCAGGCAGAAAGTTTCTCAAACTTCAGGCCAGCGATAAGCTCTTATCTATTCGAGCTTTTAGTTACGGACGCTCTATCGATCATTTATCGGGGTGGTCGCCCCGTAAGAGATCGTTGGGTCGCAGGTTCAACAAGAAAAATGTAGAAAATAAAAGGCTAAATGAAACAAAAAAGCGCGAATTCCAGTGAGACTATTTCTCTTATTAGCCTCATTGATTACAGCATTCCTACTATAGGTGTTGGCTTTATGTTTTTTCTCGTGAGCTTATATTTGATGAAATTTGCGACCGACGTCATGCTTATTGCGCCGGCTACAATGGGTTTCATATTCGGTTTCTCTAGAATTTGGGATGCAATTACTGATCCAATCGCTGGTTACTTGAGTGATAGAACAAATTTTTCGATGGGTAGACGCCGACCTTGGATGATCGCTTCCGCTCCATTTGTTTGCCTTTCTTTTCTTATGATTTGGACGGAACCACTAAATCTGGGGGTTGAATTTGCAAGTGTTTGGATCGCCGTCGCGGTGATTCTTTTTTACTCTGCGACGACTGCTTTTAATGTTCCCCATCACTCGTTGGGCGCAGAATTATCACCGAACTATCACGAGAGAACAAAAATCTTTGGTGTTCGTCATATGGTGTGGAACTGTGGCTCGTTATTAGCTCTCTTGGCAATGCACCAGTTGATCGTTGGTAATAATCCGAAGAAAGACGCTTTCGATATCGCCTTAATAGCTGGCCTTATCACTTTTACCCTGATTATTTGGGCGGTCTTACGTACTCAAGAGAGAAAGGATTATCAAGGAAGGGGCGAGAAAAACTTACTTACTGCTTTTTCAGATGTCCGAAGGAATAAGCATGCGGTCTTGCTTCTTCTAGTCTTTTTCATAGAGAATTTAGGTTTCGCAACCATTGGAATCTTGACTCCTTATATTGCGGAATATGTTGTTTTAAGGCCCGAGAGAACAGCTATCTATATTCTAATGTATTTGATTCCATGCATTTTTTCGGTCCCTGTTTGGATAGCCTTGTCCAGGGTTATCGGAAAGAAAAATACTTGGTTAATATCGATGCTGCTTACTGGTTTTGGGTTTGGTGGGATGTTTTTTCTTACCGCGGGTGCCGACACGTTGATTTTGTTTCTAGCTTTCGTTTGTGGTCTTGGAGCGGGAAGTGGTGCCGCAGTGGCTCCATCAATTCAATCTGACGTCATTGATTATGATGAATTCTTAACTGGGAAACGAAAAGAGGGGACGTATTTTGCTAGTTGGAACCTTGTTTTTAAAACAGCGACCGGAATAACATTTATGATTACAGGATTTGTTCTGGGCGCTTCAGGATTCGTCCCTAACCAGGACCAAACAGAGAGCGTAAAATTCGCACTCTTGTTTTTGTACGCTCTTTTCCCGTTTTGTTGTTATTTGACAGGAGCTTTGATTTTAACGAGATTTTCTTTGAATGAATCAGCGCATCAAAAAATTCGAGGAGAAATATCCTGATTCTTTCTTCGAAATAAGGTTTAAAAAATTTTGCCCATCAAAAATTTTCTAAGGTATGGAAGTGGTACCGCACCTAAATCTACTATAAGTTGATTTAATTCTTTTCCGCAGAAATCCGATGAGCGCTTTTTGAGACATTTGCTTTTCATATCATTAAAAAAAAGTTTACCCAAACTAACTGACAAATAGAAACCGGGTTTCTCTTTTATTTGTTTCAGCAAAAGCGGCGTTCTGCTCGCCGAATAATTAAGAGTTTCTTCGAGAAATTTTCTCCCCTCGTAACTCGTCCACTTGGAAGTATGGATATTGAGATCTGTTAAACCTAAAACGATAATAAGTTTGCCGAAATGAAGATAGGCATCCGAATGTTCTGAATCTGATTCGGCAAGCTCGCTAAGGGAGTAGGCCCCCCAACCTAAATTATAAGAAGGAAGATAAAGAAATTTTGATAGCGATATTTTATCCTTTCCTTTGATCGCGCCAGCGCCTGGTAGGCCAAAAAAAGCTGCGAGAGCGATAGTTTCCTCTATTGGCAAGGTTTCAAGGTCATCAATATTAATTCTGAGAATTCTATCTCGATAATAGAAAGAAAAATTGCTGCCTCTCTCTCCAATGATTTTCAAGGCTGATTGAGGATAATTTTTAAGTATTGAAGGTGCTAAACTCTCGGTTTTTTTCAGATCATTTGCTAAAAGGTCTAGATATTTCTGACGACCATCATCATTAGATTCGAAAAAAAGTGTTTCTGGTCGTCGGGTTTGAGCGAGGGAGTCTAAAAGTTGGTCGCCCTTGTCACCCAATTTTTCTTCGATCTCTGCTTTTTCCATCGTAAGCATCAGAGAATACTCATCAGGATTGTAATTTAGGCTTGATAAGTATTTGACGAGATTAGGAAAGCTTATATCTTTTTTGAGATTAGACTCTTTATTTTCGAGAAACTCTAAGATCGCGATTTCTTTTTTGTTTTCGCAATTTAAATAGCTCAGTTTTACTTTTTCTTTGATCTCTTTAAGCTTATTTTTTAGATAGTTTGCTTTTCTTCTGGGTTTTTGAGTTGGATATTCGTAATAGATATTTTTTATTAGGCTACTGGTGTGGGTGTTTTCAAGTTCCTTTATTAGAGAGTTTTTTTTCGATCCAGCATTTGCAGTGATCGAGAACACGACAATAATGAAAAAGCGAAATACACTAAGATACCGCATCTTCTACTGCTAGGGAGAGTGATTCTAATTCCTTTAGCGCTTTTTTCGCCAGAAGCTCAGCTTGCAGAATATCCTCTGGAACATTTTTAATGCTCTTGGTATTGATCCTTATGTTCAGTAAGCTCGATCTTATGGACGAAATTAACAGCAATGCCGATACCCCGATATCAGAAACAAGGTTCTTATTCCCCAACTTTAAAAGGGCTTCTAACGTAGAGACCTGAAGATGACATATACTCAAAACCTCCACAGGCACCCTGGCTGCTTCGATTAAAAGTTCTTCATGGTTTTCGGATTCTTTCTTAGTATTCATTAAGGCAAGGAATGCTTTTGAGTCCTTTTCGGCTAGTTCTAGAAATTTTTTCTGACTTTCTATGCTTTTTTCAAAAATTGCGGTGACTTCTGAATTACTGCTAAAAATCGCCACTTTTGCTTGAAGCGCACACGCCTCTGCTCCGACGATGGCCGCGACAGCGCCTCCTCCTGGCACCGACTTTTTCTCAGCTATCGAGCTTAAATAATTTGAGATAGAGAGTTCAGCTAGCAGGGGCATGGTAATCAAAGAAGTTTTCGTAAAGTCTGATAGCATTTCGCATGCACATAGTAACGGTCATTGGCCCAACTCTAGGAACAAAATCTAGGGCGAAATCTTCTACGTCCTTATCAAAATTTTGATTTGTCGAAAAATTTATACATGTCACGTTTTTCTTTAATTCCTTTATGGAAATCTTTTTAAACTTCTTGTTCGGCACTCCGGTCACAACGATATCGCTCAACTTTAAAGCATCTGCGCGTTTATATTCAGTTTCTTCGGGAATTCCACCCTTGAATAACAAAGGACCATGTTCGTCAAACGAAAAAACGTTTGCTCCGTCATTTGACATCAACACTGCTAGAGGACGTCCTATTACCTCACTCCTATTAAAAATTGTTACAGTTTTGTCATTTAATGGCTTCCTTCCATTCCCGTAAGATTTCATATCAGCTAGAATTTTAATAATTGCTAAGGGCGTGCATGGGATCAAGGCTTTTTTTTCTTGGACATTTCCAAAGGCATATCTATCATTTTTAGATAACTTTCTTGTCCAGAAAAAACTTCCTGCTTCAATATCTTTTTCAGGAGCTACTAGGTTTCTAAGGTATTTATCTTCTTCGTTTCCAAAAACCGGGAAATAAATAAAAATACCATGTGTGTCTTTTTCCGCGTTGGCCAGCAATATGCCCGACTCTAAAGACAGTCTTGGTACTTTTTTCAACTCATATTGAAAGCCGATTTCTTCGAAAGCTTTCTTCGTCGCATTGGCGTAGCTAAGAGATGGTTTATCGTCTGTAGCGATGAAGCCTTTCACTTTGAGTGGGATCTCAAAATCTGCGACTCTCTTTTTTAGTTCATTACGATATTTTTCTGAAATTTTGACGGGGTCAATTATCCCCATATTATATTATTCCTTCCCTTCATAAAGAGGCCGGGGCCGAGTTACGGAACCTAAATAACCTTTATGATGCCTAGCATGATATTCAGAGACTGAAAAATTTTTCAGTTCCATCAAGGTAAGGGCGATTGAATCACTTATCGCGAGCATAATAGCGATGGTCGAACTTGGTGTTATTTTTAAGGGGCAAGCTTCCTCGATACTCTCTCCCATGTCCAACACAATATCGCTTAAATTTCTTATTGGTCCGTCCACATGAGAAGTTATCCCGATGACTTTCGTTACCCCCAAGGCTTTCGACATCTCCAGCATCTCGATTACCTCGTTAGATTTTCCACTGGTTGAGAAAGCTATAATACAGTCGTTTTCGGTGAGCATTCCAAGATCCCCGTGTCCCGCCTCTGCAGGGTGAACGAAGAAAGCTGGGGTTCCGGTGGATGACATGGTTGCAGCACATTTCTGAGCTATGTAACCGGCTTTTCCTATGCCTGTTGTAATCACCTTGCCTGGACTTTCAAGTAATAATTGAAGAGCTTCCTCAAACGCCTCAGTAACTTTGATACTAGCAATTGCACTCGCCTCCATATCGATAATGCGCTGCAATCTCTCTCTTATGTTCAAGAAAACGTTCCTTATTTATCGCCCTCTGGCATTATACGTAAAGTTGGACTCTTTGTGATAACTGTTTGTGCTGAGGTCAATCTATTTTGTGATCAGTGAAAAAATCTAAAACTTCAAGCAATGCCACATTATGATTAAAATCATCTCTGCGGCTCGGCCAAGGGAGCCACTCGCAAGCTACAATATCTGTCTCTGAAATCACCTTAGCTCGTTTCACGGGACGCAAGAATCCCTCGAACCAATGGGTCCTACATTTATAAGTTTGGCCATTCCAAAAAAAATCGTAGTCGTTGGTGAAGTGTCTTGATTTAGACAAGACCGAATAACCGGTTTCTTCTAGAGTCTCTCTGATAGCCGCTTTAAGAGCACTTTCAGTCGCCTCTATTCCTCCTCCCGGAAGTGACCAAAATTCATTCCCTGACTCAGGATCTCGTTGTTTTATAGATAAAATTTTGTCATCGTCAATACAGACCATCCCAGCTCTTATTCGTTTAATCAAGAAATCTCCTAGCTAGATATTTTCTCTTGTGCCTTGTTAACATACTAATTCGCTGAGCGCTCAAAGTTAGATCTTTCTGAGGGGTGGGTTGCGGGTATCGAGGAAATCAGATTTTTTGTATACGGTTGATTTGCCTCATTGTAAATTTTTTCGCTACTGTTCTCTTCTACTATTTTTCCGGATTTCATAACCGCCACCTTATCTGACATATGTTTTACCACCGCTAGGTTGTGCGAAATGAAGAGGTAAGTGAGACCAAACTCATTCTGTAGATCTAAAAGTAAATTTAAGACCTGGGCCTGGGTGGATACATCCAAAGCCGAGACGGCCTCGTCACAGACAACAAGTTTTGGTCTTAAGGCAAGAGCTCTTGCTATTCCAATGCGTTGCTTTTGTCCCCCTGAAAACTCGAATGTGTACTTTTTTAGGGATTCTTTTGGCAGCCCCACGGTGTCCAGTAATTGAAGCACTCTTTTTTTTCGACAGAGCTTTTCGACATTGTTTATTGCCAGGGGTTCTTCGATTATCTCACCCGCTGTGTGTCTTGGATTAAGCGAGTCCATAGGGTCTTGGAAAATCATCTGGAGGTCGTTTCGGATCGGTTTCAATTCGTTGGGTTTTAACTTCGTTATATCTTTTCCATCAAAAATAATTTTACCTGAGGTTGGTGAGTAAAGCCTTAAAATACAACGAGCGATCGTTGACTTGCCGCAGCCTGACTCACCAACTATACCTAGTGTTTGGCCTCGAGGAATAAAAAGGGAAACATCATCGACAGCTCGGTTGTAATTTTTTGTTCTGCCCAGCACTCCCTCTCTAGATGGGAAATACATTGCTAATTTTTCGACCCTTAAAATATCGTCAGGTTTGATCTGACTATATTTGTTAGTGTCAGAGCCATGGAGATTACTCTCGTAACTCGAGCGGTCTAAATTTGTTTCAGTGGTTTCCTCTTTCTTTGTTATTTTGTTCAAGACCGGGAGGGTAGATTTAGGTTGAGAATCGAGACGCGGGATTGATGCTAGTAAAGATCTCGTATAGTGGTGATTTGGTTTATCAAAGATGTTAAAGACGTTAGCTGTTTCACAAATTGATCCCTTTTGCATTACGACTACGTCATCGCAAGTTTCGGCGACGACTCCTAGGTCATGTGTAATTAGAAGAACCGACATACCCATTTCTTTCTGAAGTTCTTGGATCAAGCCGAGAATTTGCGCTTGCACTGTTACGTCAAGGGCTGTTGTGGGTTCGTCAGCGATCAGCAGATCGGGTTTGCAAGCGATAGCCATGGCAATCATCACTCTTTGACGCATTCCTCCAGAGAGTTGGTGCGGGTATTCGAGCACTCTTAAATCCGGCGAAGAAAGCCCGACCCGGTCTAACATGGTTATCGCTGATCTAAGAGCCTCATCGGAACCAATGTTGGTGTGCAATCGGTATGCCTCAATCATCTGTTTCCCGATACTCAGAACTGGATTTAAAGCTGTCATCGGCTCCTGAAATATCATTCCTATTCGATTACCGCGAATCCTTTCCATGTCTCTGGTTTGAACCTTTAGAAGATCTTGTCCTTTAAAAACTATCGATCCCGAGAGAATTTTGCCTGCTGGTTTGGGGAGTAATCTCATAATAGATAGGGCTGTCACGCTTTTCCCGCTTCCTGACTCCCCCACGATCCCTGTGGTTTTTCCTTTTTCGAGGGAAAAGGAAATATCATTCACTACTTGAAGGAATCCGGATTCCGATAGGAAGCCAGTGCTCAGGTTATTAACCTCCAGTAATTTCAAGGGCTACCTGCGAATTGATCGAATACTAGTACCTGGGCAGGAAAAGATTTGTTTTCTTTTTTCGCGGCTAAAGTTTCTTCTCGCATCTCTTCATCAATCCAGTGAACAAATAGTTGAGTGCTACTTCGGCTATGTTTGTAATTAAATTGATCTGGAAACCTTAGCCACCGCCAGTGTCCTAGACGGTAACCTGGTTGAATAAAACCTGGAACGAACGAGGCATGATCGTGATGCAGTTGAGTCATCTTGTGCGCTAAATCGATCATTTCATTTTTCTTGCTAGATTTCCTGTAAGAGTCGATCATTTGATCCATCTCCGGGATGGCCAACAATTCAAGGTTATTCGTTTGTGTTTTTAATTTTCTGCTAGGGTTGGGTTCGCCGTTATCCAAAAAAGCTTTATCGAAGGCATTTTCAGAATGATAGGTTTCCCAAAATCTTGGGTACATTTCAAGCCCTACTGCGAACGCAAGAAAATGAATATCGTGTTTTTTTTCTTGGACCTTCTTGAATCCGGCTGTGCCATCTAGTGTCTCGATTGTTAGCTCTAGACCTGCCTTTAAAGCCTCTTCTTTTAAAATTGTAAGAATATCTTTGAATCGCTCATAACCCGTCGAGACGGTGAACGAGAGTCTTTTCCCTTCTTCATTGATCAATATTCCGTCTGACGCTCTTTTTTTGAAGCCCGCTTCAGAAAATGCAGCTTGGGCTTTATCTAAATCGAATTCTCGAGCCTTGATTTTTTTGTTAGAAAATTCGTCATAGCCGTCGGAAGAGGTCTGCATTCGTTGGTAGTCTCCTCGAAAGTATTTGTCTATAACCAGGGCCCAATTCGATGCATGTTGGATTCCTATACGTACGCTTTTGTTTTTCAACAAATCTTGATTTGTGTTTATCCATAAACCGTAAGTTGGACGGGGGTGTTGATTATAAAACAAAGTTTTTTGGATGTAGCCACTAAGGACCTCTGGCGCGTCGTTTGGTAATTTTTCGTACCAATCTTCAGATAAAGTTAAATCAAACAGATCGATTTCTCCTCGTCTAAATGTTTCAAAATACTTGGAGCTATCTCTAATGACATTAAACTTAACAGTGTCCGCATTAAAGCGATATCGAAAGTGCTTTTTGTCCTTTGCCCACCAGTCTTTTTTTCTTCTTAGCGTGATTGATCTACCTTTTTTTAGATCCTCTTTTGTGTCTAATGTATACGCTGCTGTAGTCGGTGGAAATTTCCATTGATATTGTTCTGTAAAGTTATCTGCTAAGTCAAAGTAGTAATGTCTTGGCACTGGACCAAGGCCTAGCACCCTCGAGGCCATATCTGGTTTATTCGTTGGAACGGAAACAGAAAAAGTATGGTCATCGTACCTCGTTATATTAGAATACTGTGTTCCGTACCAGTTGTTGTACCAGGGGGCGACAATATATTTGGACTGATAAAAGAAGAACATGAAGAAAAAGTCTTCCGTTGTTATAGGATGCCCGTCTGACCAATAGGCGTTGGGATCTAGCTTGATAAAAACCGTTTTGGTGTCTCTATTGATTGCCCAGGAAGTTGCTAGGCCTGAGTAGAAGTCAAATTCATTAGGATGGGTGCCGGCTAGGGGAATTGTGACGTAGTCATTCAGAAGAGGGCGAAAAGATCCGTTAGAATCAGGGCCCACCGTCCTCAAAGTGCGAGGGAAATCTTGAAGGCGTCGGTATTCTGTCCCGCCTTTTTTTGCATTTTCTGAACCGATTTCAGATAAATCGTCACCGCTTGTCCATTCTAGATCTGCCGGAAGGTCATCTAAGGTTTTTAAGCTGAAAAAATCTTGCTTCCCAAGATAATAATTATTTACTTCATCCGTGTTATCGATTTTTTCGATCTTCGAATTTTCATCCTCTGGACTCGAACACCCAGTGACTCCAAAAAATATAACGAAAGCAAAACAAATTATTTTGATCATAGCTTCATAGTTTCTCATTCATAAATAGTAAACTTTTTTGGATCAAATGATTCTCTTATGGCCTCACCCACAAAAGTGATCAGTGTAAGTATCATGACCAACGTCCCAAAAGCTGATATGACAATCCAAGGCGCTGTTCGGAGAGAGCTAGTGCCTTGTTTTAAGAGTTCTCCCAAGCTTGGGGTGGGCGGTGGTAGTCCGAAACCTAAAAAATCAAGCGCAGTGATCGCAGTGATTGCAGCGATCACAGTGAAAGGAACAAAGGTAATTAAGGTTGACATAGCGTTAGGAAGAATGTGTCTAAATATAATTCTCCAGGTTGAGGCTCCCATTATTCGCGCGGCTGAAACATAATCTCGTGATTTTTCCCGATACGTTTCTGTGCGCATGTAATAAGTGATAGAAGTCCAAGAGAATAAAACCATAACAGAAAGAAGTATTGTTATCCGAGCAGAGCTCGGTAACCCTGAGGGAACCACACTAAAAACAATAATCACCATATATAAAAAAGGAATGTTGGACCATATCTCGATGAAGCGCTGAAAAAGAAGGTCGAATATCCCTCCAAAATAGCCCATAGCGCATCCAATTACGATTCCAATTAAATAGACTGAAAGTGTGAAGGCTAGAGCAAACCAAAGCGCAATTCTTGTGCCGTATATAAGTCGGGAAAGTATGTCTCTGCTTGTTGTGTCTGTTCCTAAATAGTGGCCATGGTCTATAGATGGTGCGTTGGGCCGAAAAATATTGTCCTCGGCATTATTTTCGTAGGGGTTAAAGGTTACTGGGGGCATAAAAACCCAGTTGCCCGAGCCTTCTTTCAGAAATTTTTGTTTAAGTTCCCTGTAGTTAGTTTCGTATGGATAATCTAAACCAAAGTCAGTTCCAGGATGGAAGGCGGAATAAGTTGGAAAGTAGAGATTGCCTTCGTAGCTGACCAGTAGAGCCCTACTATTCGATATCAGCTCACAAAACGAGGTCAATAATAGAATTCCCATTAGGACAAGGAAGCTGTAGTAGCCCCTTTTTATTTCCTTGAATCTACCTATTTTTCTTCTAGTTTCAGGGTTTGAGATGAACATATTTATCCGAACTGAACCCTTGGATCAACGAGCGCGACGAGTATGTCGCTGATGATATTACCGACCAACAGAAGCCCGCTCGCTATTAAAACAACCCCCATTACCACAGGATAGTCTCGATCCAAAATTGCGGACAGACCCAGTAAGCCAAAGCCATCGATATCAAATATAGACTCAATCAAAAACGACCCTGACACAATTAGAACGATGTTTTGCCCAAAGGTGGTTGCAATCGGAATCAAGGAATTTCTCATCGCATGTTTTATGACGGCTTGTTTAAACGAGACGCCTTTCGCGATTGCTGTCCGAATGTAGTCGGACGCAAGATTATCCATTAGATGATTTTTCAGTAGCAGAGTGACCAGTGCGAAGCTTCCGATCAAATAGCAAATAAGTGGGAGAACTGAATGACTTATTAAATCTAAAATCTTTCCAATAAAATTCTTCTCCTCGAAAGACATACTCACGAAGCCTCCCATGGGGAGCCACTCTAAATGAACTGAGAAATATAAGAGCAAGAGCGATCCGAGAGCATATCCTGGTATCGCGTATCCAGTAAAAATCAATACAGATGAGACGTTGTCGATCACGGTTTTGTGCTTTATTGCCTTAACGATGGCAAGGGGGATACAAATTAAATAGGTAAAGGTCAATGTGACCAGACCGTAATAAAGAGATATAGGAAATCTGTCTTTGATAACGTCCCAAACTGGTTCGTTGTATCGATATGAGTTGCCGAGGTCTCCTCGGAGTATCTTACCTAGCCAATTGAAGTAACTTACTATCAGAGGCTTATCAAACCCATAATACTCTTTAAGCTTCTCAAGCTGATCTTCGGAGATCGCCATATCCTGTCCAGGCAGTGACGTTTGATAGCTGCCACTTAATTGCTGCGATTCCATGATTGCTCTCTCGAGCGGTCCACCTGGAACGATCCGGGTGATGGCAAAGACGATAATGGTTACCCCAATTAATGTGGGCGGAATAAGTAACAGTCGTCGAATGAAATAGTCTCGCATCGGTTTAGCTTAAAACTAAGGTTTGATTTAAGGCCAACAGTATAAAGCTATTATTCCCTACTAAAAAGGAATTGAATTAACAACAGGGCGACTGTTGCTCCTGCGAATTGCGACAAAATAAACATAGGTACGTGGGAGAGATCAATCCCGCTAAACGTGTTGGTAAAGCCGCGCGCGATTGTAACTGCGGGATTTGCAAAAGAAGTTGATGCTATGAACCAATAAGCTGCGCTGATGTAAAGTCCGACCGCTGCGGGAACTGCCTTGGGGTTGGTTTTGAGGCAACCTAAAATGGTCAGCAGCAGTCCCATCGTGGCAATTAACTCAGATACCCACTGATTAAAACCGCCTCGGTCGACCGCGCCAACCTGAAAAATATCCAACGCGAACATCAGATGTGCAGCGAAGGTGCCTAATAAACCAAATAATAACTGAATAAGAATGTACATTAGAGCCTCTAAAGTGCTCTTCTCTCTTTTTAGCCAAAATACAAATGTCACGGCAGGATTGAAGTGCGCGCCGGAAATGGGCCCTAAAAATGTTATCAGCACAAATAACATGGCCCCCGTCGCGATCGTGTTTCCCAGAAGTGCAATCCCTATATTTCCGCCGGCTAGGTTTTCCGCCATTATTCCTGAACCGACTACAGTTGCTAAGAAGAAAAAAGTACCTACCGCTTCAGCTGCTAGATGTCTTGTCATGTGAATAGACTCTCTCCTTCAAAAATGCCTGCCGTCAAGAAACTAAAAAGCATCAAAAATTTTAACAGTGAACGGTTAGGCAAATATAAAGATGAGAAAATTTATACCTTGGCTAGAAGAGGCTACTTGTGCCAAGACATTTACCAATGGGCAGATCAGAAATACTTTGTCTCTTAATAATATTTAAAAACTCTTAATTTTCCGTTAGCAAACTTTTTTTAAAATAATCGAGTTCTAAATTTTTATTTTGAGAAAAAGACATACAACAATGCTAATTTCTTTCGATCAAAAGGAATACGAAAAGCTTGACGATAATTCATACAGTTTAGAAAAACGGCGCCTGAAAATTGAGTTACTTAAATTGCAAGAAGACGTCATCAAAAATAATCGGAAAGTTTGTATCGTCTTCGAGGGAAGGGATACCGCAGGCAAAAGTTCGGCGTCAAAATTTTTCACACAGTATTTGATCCCAAAAAATTTCAGCTACGTTAACTTAGGAATTCCTAGCGAATGGGAGTCATCCCATTGGTTTGAACGTTGGGAAAAAGTGATTCCAAAAGCAAAAGAAATCTCATTTTTAGATCGAAGTTGGTACACGCGAGCACTCACGGAACCTGTGATGGGTTATTGCTCTGAGAGACAGTACCGGGACTTTCTAGAGACGTTTATAGGTTCTTTTTTTAAATACTGAAGACACCTACTCGCTTCACTTTTTGTATCTGAACACATCCTTGAATAGAAAATGTTTTCCTTGTATGAAACTTAAAGGCCTCTGAATGATAACATTGGCTTACAAAAAAAATGAGGATGGGAGTTTCTTATGCCTAGATTAAGAGAGGTTTCTCGTAAGGAGGCAGATCCTAGTTGTTTGCCTCTTTTCGACGCATTATTTGGAAAAGACAGGGATCCGGTATCGGATCCGGGAACAGCCACGGGTACTCCCGGCAATTGGTGGACTGTCTTTGCATTGGTGCCGGATTGTTTCCATCATGCGGTAAACGGGTTTCAGTTTTACCGATCGAAAAAGAGAAAACTTAAGGCTAATTACCGAGAGCTTGGTCAAGCACGAGCTGGGTATTCGCGTGGTAGTCAGTTTGTTTTTTCCCAGCACTGCAAGGCATTGCGAGCTTGTGGCTTCACCGAAGATCAAATCGCTTCTATCCCCTCTTGGTGTGCCAGCGCCTGTTTCGACGAAATAGAGTCGGCTGTTTTGGCTTATACTGACGATCTCGTGCTTGGAGGAGGGCGAGTATCTGATGGGACCTTTAAGGTTTTGCAACAGCATTTTTCCGATGAAGAGATTCTTGAGTTGACCTACATCACATGTACATATGATATGCATGCAACAATTTGCAAGGCTTTGCGTTTAGAATACGATGACGTAAGTGAACGTGTGAGAGAAATTCCAATTCCGGACTCTGAGCTAGGCGACATAGATTTTATGAAAGCGGTGGATAAGAACAAGTGATGTTACAGCTGAAGTTGAAGCGGGTTCGTCAATTGTGTGAATCGACCCGGGAATTAAGATTCGAAACATCTGATGGGAAAAATCTTGATTACGAGGCTGGCCAGTTTTATCGATTTTCGTTTGAGGACAACGAGGGCTTATTTCAAAGGAGTTATAGCCTAGGAAATCTCGATGACCTTTACGGGCCTTACCTAGACATTGTTGTTTCAAAGGTTGATGGTGGCAGAGCTACCCAGCTGCTTTTCAATGCTGAGCCAGGGCTAAAGGCTTCGGCTACTGGGCCCCATGGCAGGTTAGTGCTCCCAGCAGATAAGCCACGTCATTTATTTTTGGTTGCGACGAGTGTTGGCGTCGCACCTTATTTGCCGATACTCCAAAAGTTAAAGAACGAGGCCTATGAAAGAGTGGATCTATTTTTTGGTGTCAGAAATCAAGAAGAGTTCATCTATAGAGATTTTTTGACAAAATACGCTGAAAACAACCCATTTTTTAATTTGAAACTATGCATTTCTCGTGAAGATGCCAAGGAAGAATATGAGTACCGAGGATATGTGACAGACCTACTAAAAAAAGAAGATCCGAGTCCAGAAGGGACAATATTTTTGGTCTGTGGCAATCCTAAAATGGTAGAGGATGTTTGGTCCTATTTGACGGCTAAGAAGTTCGGTGGTCCTCAAGTAATCACAGAAAAATACGTTTTTGCCAGAGACAAGACCGTGGCGAGCACAAAATTAACTGAGGCGCAGAAAAAACTGATTGAAGATGAACTTCAGAAATACAGTTGAGGTCCTCAATCTTGGTAGCACCAATGCCAAGGCTCGTAGATTATTCCGTCGCTATTATCTTTGGGATAACTCAAGAAAAAATTAAACTTCGCCGCATTTTTAGAAAGCCAAAAAAAGGCTGGCTCATTCTCAAAAGCTTCATCCAAAGGAGTTCCCTCTCCCGAATGTAAATCTATGGCTCTGCCAGTATGATGCTCGCTAAAGCCTGGAATAGCATTCACTAAGAGTATCTGGTGTATCCTCTGCCCTTCCGCAAGCTTTCTACTTATTAGGTTGCACTGATATTCTATTGATCTAAAACCCGAGACAATATGAATATTTAGCCCATCGTTTTTAGCATTTGTCCTCATCTCGATCCAAGCTTCGTGGGCGTTAACTGCTAGTTTCTGTTTGCGGCCAAAAAAATCAAACCCCGCATCGACCAGATCTTCGGGCTCCGCTTGAAACGGTAATTTGCAGGCCTCAACCATTTTGTTAGTAATTCCTAATTCCTGAAATTTAGCTTTAAGGTTCCCATTATTCATTTTTCTGGCTCTCTACTGAGACCTCATATTGTGACCTGCTTCTCTAGGCTGATCAGTTATGACTAAGCAGCCCGAATTATTTTTATCTCCCTCTAAAAGCCGCGCGCATATTTCAGTCGCGTTTTCTTTCGTTTTGAAATCGCCAACTCGCAACCGCCAAATTATATTACTGGCTTGCTCTACTCTCTCGACGTTCGCTGCTAGTTCAGATAGCAAGGCCTTATTTCCCTTTAGGATATCGTTCCATAAAATCTCTGCCTTTTTTTTCGAGCTCATCGCCCCTAGTTGAATCTTGAAACGTTTTTCTGGTTGAGGATGATTTGAAGGCATCGAGAATCTCGCGTGATTTGGAACTTTTAAGTCCCAATTTCTCGACCAACTGGGGTTTTCGGTCTTTACAATTTCTATCTTATCAGATCTTAGTCTTTCTATTGCGCGAGCAAAACCTTGTTCCGCGGCAAGAGCGATAAACTCGCTACCTTTCCTCTCATTTCTGTCTACTCCGACTCCGTCTAGAAGCATAATGCCCGCGTTATACTGCGCCGGAGCATGGCCCAGTTCAGCCGCTTTCAAATTCCACTCGAACGCTACGTTTAAATCTAATGTTGTTCCCTCGCCATATTTGTGCATCAACGCGAGGGCTGTTTGGGCTCTAGCATCACCTTCCCAGGCGGCTTTCTCAAATTCAACGAAGGCTAGCGAAAAATTTTTCTTGTGGTACTCGGTAAGACCGAGATCATAGTTTGCCCTAGACCCAATCGAAAGCCCTATAAAGATTAAAAAAAATACTGACCTAAACACCGAATTTAGAAAAGATAAGCGTTTTGAAAAATTATCCTTAAAGTAAATCACTTCTCATTCAGAGGTAAGTTTTTGATAGAGATTCTAATGAGATAAAAAACTCTTTCTCGATATTATGCAGGATTTCCTCCACTGACTCTATCGAGTCTATCCTTCCTGCTACTTGCCCAGACAAGGGAATAGCGGCTTCCATGTCTCCTTCGAAATATAATTTTATTGGATCACCAAATTCACCCATGATGTTTCTATCCGATGCTTTTTCGAGTTCCCTCGTTTTCCCTGTTTTTAATGCTCGCAGGGCGGGAGAATGGAATTTATTCAAGAAAACGGTGTCTGTTTCTTGGGCAGTGACAATCGATTCTTTCCAGTTCAGGTGAACCGGGGATTCTTTTGCAGAAACCATCCTGGTGCCCATCTGTATGCCCTCGGCTCCGAGTGCAAAGGCTGCAGCCATCGATTTCCCGTCAACAAACCCTCCTGCTGCGATGATAGGCACGTCAACTTTTGAGCTGACTAGTGGGAGTAAAACGATTGAAGCCACTTCGGACGGGTTTTTGAAGCCACCGCCTTCACCCCCTTCTACAATTAGACCATCTACACCGGCATCGACTGCTTTCAAAGCCGCCGTTAAGGTGGGCACAACATGAAAAACAGTCAAACCAGCTTTTTTTAGTTGCTCGGTGTACCTCGTCGGGCTTCCAGCTGAAGTAGTAACAAAGCTAACCCCTTGGTCTATTACAAAATCGGCGATTTTAGGATCCCTGACAAATGCCTGGGCAATGTTGACTCCAAAAGGTTTGCGAGTCAGCCCTTTCATTTTTTTTATTTCATCTTTTATTTCATCAAGTTGCCCTGAGGACGTTTCAATAATACCCATCCCGCCAGCATTACTAACAGCCGAGGCAAGCTTCGATCTCGCTATCCATCCCATTGGTGCCTGCACAATGGGCAGTTCCACTCCTAAGAGTTTAGTTATCCGGTTGTCAATTTTTATTTTTCTGTGCTCGCTCATAATATTCGTACGTGTAGTTAATATTTGATTCGTAATAACGTTGCTTGTTTAGTTTCAGATGATTTGGTATCTCGGGGAAAAAAATATCTCCATCCGCGTGACAATGTATCTGTGTGAGGTGAAGAGAATCTGCTATGGATATAGCCTGAGAGTAGACCTGTCCGCCGCCTACCACAAAAATTGGTTTTTTCATCAGTGCCGCTGATTGAAGTGCTATGGATAGGCTGCCGCAAAGTTTTATGGGTTCGGGAAGGTCTTTAGCACTTCGACTTATCACAATAGTTTCCCTACCAGGCAAGGGTCGCCCTATGCTGTCATAGGTTTTTCTCCCCATAACAAGCACCCCACCCATCGTTATTTCTTTGAAAAGCCTTTGTTCCCCGTCCGCCTTCCAAGGTATTTGATCCCCATTCCCGATAACTCCATTTTCTGATCTGGCGGCAACTAACGATATATTCACATCCGCTCCAGCACTTCGATCCCTAAAAGTTCAAGACCCTTTTTGAGTACTCTCCCTGTTAGATCACATAAGTGAATTCTTGATTCTTTTGTTGCTTGCTCTGAGGAGTTAACCGGGCAATGTTCGTAGAAAGCCATGAATATTTGAGCTAATTCGAAGAGATAATTGCAAAGGAGATTGGGATTATAATCTTCAACTACTGCCTCAACAGACTCAGTAAACTGGACTAATTTTAACGCCAATTTTACTTCGCTGCGGTCAGTTAGGTTAAATCTATTTTTATTTTTATCTGAGGGAACTCCAGAATTATTTATGATGCCTCGTATTCTGGTGTAGGCATACATTAAATAAGGCGCAGTATTCCCATCGAACGAGAGCATTTGATCCCAATCGAACACATAATCAGTAGTCCTATTTTTGGATAACTCCGCGTACTTTATTGAGCCAATACCGACTAATTCTGAAATTCTTTTCTGTTCCTCGTCCGGCATCTCCGAAGCTTTCTCGCTGACTATCAGCTTTGCTCGTGAAATTGATTCATCTATTACCTCGGCCAGCTTTACTGCGCCGCCTTCCCTTGTTTTGTACGGCTTGCCTTCTTTATTGAGTATGATCCCATTTGCGATGTGAACAAAATTCTGATTTCCATCAATGAAACCGGCTCTCTTGGCGATTTTAAAGAGATCTTTAAAATGGAGCGCCTGTCTTGCATCAACAAAATATAGTGCGTCGTCAACTTGCAGGGCCTTGGAACGATATTTTGTTGCAGCTAGGTCAGTCGCAATATAAGGAAAGCCACCATCGGATTTTTGAACGATCGCCGGGGTTGGTTCACCGTCTCTTCCTTTCCCTGCGTCTAGAAAAACACATTTAGCCCCGTCCGATAGAGTTATTAGGCCAGCGCTTTCGAGATCTGTTATGACCGCATTTAATTGATTGTTATAGAAGCTTTCCGCAACAGTATTCTCTTTTTTCAATGCGACTCCCAACCGTTCGTAAACGTTTTGGCAGTGGTCAAGCGACTCTGCAATAAATTGAGACCATAGTTTCATACATTGAGGATCTTCAGATTGGAGCTTAACGACATATTCCCTCGCGGATTTAGCGAAATTCTCGTCTTCCTTAAATAGTTCTGTTGCTTTCTTGTAGAAGAGTTCCAGATCCTTTAGCTCGCTTCCCAGATTGGACTCGGCTTCTGATAATTTGTCCATGTAGGCGAGAAGACTACCGAATTGAGATCCCCAATCGCCAACATGATTGACTCGGACTACCTCGTGTCCCAAAAACTCTAGGATTCGAGAACAAGCATCGCCAATGGTGGTCGATCTGAGATGGCCGATGTGCATTTCCTTTGCTAAGTTCGGCGATGAATAATCGGCGAGAATTTTTCTTTTTTTATCCAGAGATACTCCAAGGCGAGGGTCTTTTTCTAAATCATGTAATGTCTTCGATAAAAATTCCCCTGAAAGCGTAAAATTGATGAAACCGGGCCCTGCGACTTCCAGCTCAAAGTTGTTTGGATCATTTTTTTCCTGTAGCAAAGAAGCTAAGTCTGATGCTAGTTGGCGTGGGTTTTGTCCTGTTTTTTTTGCAGCACCCATCACTCCGTTTGCTTGATACTGACCATGCTCTGGTCTGGATGATTGTTTGACTAGGGCTGAGTTGTCGAGCCCTAGTTCGCTTAGACATTTAGAAGTCTGTCTTTCTAAAAAGAGTTTAAGGTTCATCTGCTCAATAATTCCAAACTGAAAGAAATTTACTTTGTTGTAAGTTATTTTGTATTTTCATGTTTTAAATAATCGCAAAAGACCCTGAAATCCTCCCTATTGCATAGAAGGGCATTTATCTCCTTGAACTTTTTTAACTCTCTGAGACCCATCTCACCGATCCCATATTCTCCTCTCTTTACTCTCTTAAACCAACCGTAAACATTTTTTGATAAAATAGTGTCGGTTTTTTCTCCAGCGAAGCGTCTAATATTTTTTAGTTTTGTTGGTCCTGCTTTTTTTAGAAGATTCGCAACGACAATAGAGGTCTCTTTGTAGGCAGTATAAATTGGAACCCTATGGGAACCGCCAATATTTAAGTTGACGCTTCGGTTATCTAACTCGGCAATTAATTTCTCTCTCTCTCCCAAATTTATTCGGTTTTCCGTGCTCGGTTCAAACATAATTTTTGCTGCCGACCTGACGGGACTTCGGAACATTCGTCGCATCGCGATCGTGGCGGCCATTGATAACTACACAGCAGCCGGAAAGGACAATCTGTCGTCAGCAACCAATGACGGGGTTTTGGTCTGCGATACCTTGACGGGGTTGGGCTGGAAGGTCATGCCTCCGCTATTTAACGAG
>CAJYCI010000009.1 GCA_913428515.1 uncultured Gammaproteobacteria bacterium
CTCGGCTATTTTATTTTGTGTTTCGTCTAAAGCTTCCATAATGCTTTGGTTATGAATCTGAGCTCTAATCTCGTCGGCGTTTATTTCTTTCTCTATCTCTTGTTTAATATTTTCAAAGTAAAGCCGCAAGCGCTTTAAAAAGAGAGACACCGTCTTTATTAATTGGGGTATCTTCTCAGGGCCTACGACAATAAGAGTTATGGCCGCTATAACGAGAAGCTCGGGGAAACCTATTTCAAACATGAAAAATTTGACTAATTGATATTTTTTCTGGCCTATTTTTCGACGTCGTGATCAGCTGGATTAATTTCTGTCCCGCTCTCTTCATTTTTATCTCCAGACATTTCGTTTTTAAATCCCTTTAGAGCGGAACCAAGATCGCTACCAAAGGATCTTAGCTTTGAAGTCCCGAATAGTAAAAATACTATTACAAGGACAATGATGAGTTCAGTAATTCCAAATGACATAGCGCTCTCCTGTTTAGAGTCAGATACTACCTTTTTCTGGATGCTTTTTCTTGCAAGCCGGAGGTGCCCAATCTCTTTTCTAATTCCTGCGAAATAGATTTTGCCGAGGCATTCATGTGATGCAGCAGCACGATACTGTGAAACCACAAATCCGCCACTTCTCTAATTACATGTTCTGGCTTTTCCAAGGCCGTCACGTCTTTCGCAGCAAGAATTACTTCGGTTGTTTCTTCAGAGATTTTTTCGAGTATTTTGTTTAGGCCTTCGTGATGCAATTGAGCGACGTAAGACGTGGACGGATCGTCGTCCTTTCTTTCCGAAATTATTTTATCTAAAGCTGAGATCGTGTTATCCATTTTGATAGATTTCCTCGGGATTTTTCAAAACGGGTTCAACCGTCTTCCATCCACTTTTATCGAGTTCGCTATAGAAGCAAGAATTTCTTCCGGTATGGCAAGCAATGCCGCCTCTTTGTTTTACTTTAAGAAGTAAGGCGTCGCCATCACAATCTAATTGGACACTAACTAAAGTCTGGATGTGGCCTGATTCTTCACCCTTTGTCCAATTTTTCCTTCTTGATCTGGACCAATAAGTCACAATTTCTTCTTCTACTGTTTTTTCTAAAGTTTTTTCATTCATCCAGGCAAGCATTAAAATTCGGCCTGTCTCCTCATCTTGGGTAATTACAGGGATTAAGCCATGCTGGTTGTATTTAAGCTTTTTCAGCCAAGTCCGATCTTCGATTTGCATATAAGTTTGGTCCTCAATAAACCAAAAACAGAATATCACCTTATAGGTTAATGTAAATCCAGTAAAAAAAGCTGGAGCTAGCAAGGGTCGCTAAGGCTAGTAGGATCAAGCTTTTATCTTTTTCTCGTTTTTCCATTATTTTGGTTAATTTCTTAAGTTGTCTGGTTTGCTCCATTTGTTGATTCTGGATATTTTTTATTTCCGAGATGCTCCTCGCAACTTGTTCGGGCAACTCGGGGAGAGTTTCCATCCAAATAGGGAATTTTTTCTTGAGTCGTTTCGCGATGCTTGCTATTCCTATTCGCTCTTTAACCCAGTTCTCAATAAAAGGTGCTGCGGTTTCCCACAAATTCAACTCGGGATAAATTTGCCTGCCCATTCCTTCAATATTCAGCAGATTTTTTTGCAGTAAGATTAGTTGAGGCTGAATTTCCACATTGTACGCTTTTGCTAAATTAAACAGATTTATAAGCACATCGCTTAGTGAAATTTCACCTATCGGTTTATTAAAATACGGGTCAACTACGTTTCTGATTACTCGGGAGAATTCATCGATATCGGTTTCCTTGGGAATCCAACCGCTCTCATGGTGAAGCCTCGCAATTTCTAAGTAGTCTCGGTGAAAAAAAGAATATATATTTTTTGCCAAATAAAGCCTATCTTCTTCACTTAAAGAGCCCACAACCGCGCAGTCGAGAGCGATGTAAGTAGGTCTTTCTGGGTTTGTTATATCCACGAAGACATTGCCCGGATGCATATCCGCGTGAAAAAAATTATGCTCAAAAACCTGCGTGAAGAAGATCTCGACACCCAGATGCGCCAACTTTCTTAAATCTACATTATTCGCTTTAAAAGAAGCGATGCTATTGACTGGGAGACCTCCAATTCGCTCCATTATCATTAGTCGCTCTGAGGATAAATCTTCGTAAACTTCTGGTACGTAAAGTTTTCCAGAATTTCCCCATTTTTCTCGAAGCGATTTTGTGTTGTCTAATTCAATTCTTAAGTCGAGCTCATTTAAGAGAGTGCGTTCATAGTCTTCGATGACTGTTTCTAAATGTAATCTTTTTGAGTCTGGGATTAAGCTCCTTAAAATTTTTGCTAACCACTTCATCAATCTTATGTCTTTTTTTATAGTCTCTCCGATGTTTGGCCTTATTACTTTGAGCACTACATCTTTATTTTTTTCATTACCGGAGAGGAGCTTTGCTTCGTAAATTTGGGCGACTGAAGCTGAGGCTAAAGGTGTCCTATTAAAAGAAGTGAAAGTTTCTTCTAATGAGGCCCCTAATTCTTTCTTTATTATTTCCATCGCTAAATTTGTATCGAAAGGCGCAACTTTATCTTGCAGTTTTTCAAGCTCGTTTAACGTTTCTAAATCGAATAAATCTTTTCGTGTTGATAATATTTGGCCTATTTTTACAAATATCGGGCCCAAATCTTCAAGGGCTTTGCGAAATGATACAGATAATGGTGTCTTGCACGGGATTAGTTTGATCGGAAATAATATTAACCTCCACATTAGCGGAAGATTTGGACTTATAGATCTGTCTAATCTTCGATATAACGCCGTGAAAATAATTCTGATTGCACGTAAAAGCATAGGCTAGCTTATCTCGTCTTGAGAGCCGAATGGATAGCGACTATTCCCCCTAAAAGGCTGAGGCACTCAGTGTTTTTAAATCCCGCTTTAGAGATCATCTCACTCATAGTCTCTTGGTCAGGGTGCATTTGAATCGATTCCACGAGATATTTGTAGCTTGACTCGTCTCCCGTTATAAACTTTCCTAGTTTAGGCCAGAGGCCTGAAAAAGATGTGTAGGCTTTTGAAATAGTTGGGTTAGTCGGCCTAGAAAATTCGAGAATAACCAATCGGCCTCCATAGTCCAGCACCTCTAACATCGATTCTAGAGCTTTTTGTTTGTTGGTGAAGTTTCTTATTCCAAAGGATACGGTAATCGCATCAAAGGAATTTTTCCTAAAAGTTAGTTTCTCCCCATCTGCTTGTACGTAAGCAGTCCCTTTTATTATGCCTTTATTTAGAAGCCTTTCTCGCCCTTTTTTGAGCATAGTTTGGTTAATATCACAAACAAAAACTAAGCCTGAGGACGAAACAATCTTATGCAGAAGCAATGCCATGTCTCCTGTCCCCCCGGCAAGGTCTAACACTTTTTCCCCGGCCTTGAGTTTCGTTTGGTTAACTGCAATTCTCTTGAGTATTCGATGGGTTCCAAGCGACATTAGATCATTCATAATGTCGTATTCGGCAGATACAGAGTTGAAGACCCCTGCAACTTTTTCGGCTTTTTCTGCGGTCCTGACCTTATTGAAGCCAAAGTGGGTGAATTCGTCTTCTTTGCTCATTTATACTTACTTATTTCTGGCTGATTACTATAACACGTACCCGATAACACGCGACTTAATCGGATATTGCGTCGATAAAAATAGGGTCTCTCGATCTATTTTCCTGAACGAGTTTTTTTAGATAATCATTCCAGTTCTGCTCGAAATTCGCCGCGAGGTCAATTAAATAATCCCACGAGTAGATGCCTGAATTGTGTCCGTCCGAAAAACTTATTTTTACTGCATAATTCCCTTGAAATTCTATGTCTAAGAATTGCACGGTTCTTTTGCCGTGCTGGAGAACTTCTTGGCCAGGTCCGTGACCTTTTGTTTCTGCGGAGGGAGAAAAAACTCGCAAGTATTCCGCGTTAAGTCTGATGGGGCGTTCGTTGGAGAATAAAATCTCTAACTCTGCAGATTTTTTATGAATGTGCAGCGATTTCGGTATCTTCATTACAAAATATATTTAGATAAATCTGAATCAGCGACGAGGTTTGATAAGTGCTCGTTTACATAGACATCATCTATGGAGATTATCTTCTCCTCTTTTGTAGCTATATCAGGCGCTTCGAATGAGATATTTTCTAGCATTCTCTCCATCACCGTTTGCAGCCTCCTGGCTCCAATGTTCTCGGTTTTTTCATTCACTTCCCACGCGAGATCTGCAAGTTGAGTGATTGCAGACTCTTCGAATTTGAGTTCAATTCCCTCTGTGCTTAATAGCGCACAATATTGTTCAACTAACGATGCTTTCGGTTCTATCAGTATTTTTGCAAAGTCTTTTGCTGAAAGAGAGTCTAATTCCACTCTGATTGGAAGTCTTCCTTGGAGCTCGGGAATTAAATCTGAGGGTTTTGATAAATGGAATGCCCCTGATCCGATAAACAAGATATGGTCAGTCCTGATTAGCCCAAATTTTGTTGTAACATTGGTCCCTTCTATCAAAGGGAGCAAATCTCTTTGAACTCCTTCCCTTGAGATTTCCCCGCCATTATGAGCGGCATTTTTTGCGATCTTATCGAGCTCGTCGATAAAAACTATCCCTGTTTGTTCAACTAATTCAATCGCCTCGCTTCGAAGTTCGTCTTCATTTATCAGTTTTTTCGCCTCCTCTTCACTCAGAATTTTTAAAGCATCCTTTACTTTCATTTTCTTTGTTTTTTTCTTGCCTGGGTTGAGGTTAGAAAACATGCTCTGGAGTTGATTAGTCATTTCCTCCATCCCAGGTGGGGTCATTATTTCTAAACCAAAACCAGAAGAATCTATTTCAATTTCCACATCTTTTTCGTTTAACTCTCCTTCCCTTAATTTTTTCCTCATTACTTGATTGGCTGCGTTATTCTCATCTGGGTTAGGGTTTTTTGATCTTGGTACCAGAGCATTTAAAACTCGGTCCTCTGCTAGTTCGTATGCTCTGGATTGGTGGGCGTTAATTCTCTTTTCTCGCAACATTTTTGTTGCCGCCTCTATCAAGTCTCTGATTATTGATTCTACGTCTCTTCCGACATATCCCACTTCAGTGAATTTAGTAGCCTCAACCTTCACGAAAGGGGCTCCCGCCAGCTTCGCTAAACGGCGTGCAATCTCTGTTTTCCCGACACCGGTAGGCCCAATCATGAGTATATTTTTAGGCGATATCTCTGATCGCAAATCTGAATCTAACTGCATCCTCCTCCAGCGATTTCTAAGAGCTATTGCCACAGCTCGCTTAGCTGAGTTTTGGCCTATAATGTGTTTGTCAAGGTAGTGCACTATTTCTCTGGGGGTCATGTTAGACATTTGTTGCCTTAAATTTGATTTCTTCAATAATTATTTCTTGGTTAGTGTAGACGCAGATATCAGCGGCTATGGAGAGGCTTTTCTGAATAATTTCTTTCTCGCTTAATTTTGTGTGAGCTCGAAGCGCCATGGCGGCCGCCTTGGCATACTGTCCTCCCGATCCAATCGCCATGATTCCATCGCTCGGTTCTACTACGTCTCCATTGCCTGTAATCAGCAGTGAGTTTTTGCTGTCTGCAACTAAAAGAAGCGCCTCTAATTTTCTAAGAAAACGATCCGTTCTCCACTCTTTTGCTAATTCCACCGACGAAAGGGTAAGGTTTCCCTGGTGCTTTGTAAGTTTTTCTTCGAATCTTTCGATTAGTGTGAAACCGTCGGCTGTACCTCCTGCAAATCCGGCAATAACCCGATCTTTGTGAAGCCTTCTGACTTTTTTTGCGTTCCCTTTCATGATGGTGTCTCCCATCGTGACCTGGCCGTCGCCACCAATAGCTACGGCCGATTCTCCTCTTACTGATACTATGGTAGTGCCATGGAATTGATCCATTTTTTTCCCTAAATATTCATGATGTTTCATTGTGGTGTTTGAAGTTCGTTATTTGATTACTCTAAGCTCATCAATCTCGTGACACTTCCGATACCATTTTCCTCAAGTAGTTTTTCGATTTCCACAACGTTCGCTTTCTTATTGTACGGGCCTAATATTACCCGATACCTATTTTTTTTCTCAATAGAGACTATATCTACCCTGGCTTCTAATCCAAGAAGTATCAGAGAGCCTCTGACCTGATTCGCGTCGTCGTACTCATAAAATGATCCGGTTTGGACTTCCCAAGTTTGCTTAGGGTCTGAGTATTTTCTGCCTAGGATGTTGAACTTTTCCACTTCGACTTTATTAGCAGGAAACATCTCCCAGAATTCGTATTCCTGCTCCTCCAGTGTTGAGCTTTCTACTGATACGTTTTCTTCCTTAACGACAGGACTGCTTCCCTCATTTAGGTACAGAAACCATGAGGTTAGTGAGAAGGAAAAAAGACATCCTAGAAAAAAACCAATTACAAAAGTCTGCATTTTTTCCGTGGTTTTTCTTTGGGTTAGTTTTCTCCTGTTCATGTTGGTTGAATTTTTTTCAATCCCTATTCAGTTCACCTTGAAACTTTAGCTTTTCAGCGAATGACTTAAGGTTACACCATATTAAGCGGATCAACATCAATAGACCATTTCAATCCCCTTGGTAACTTGCTTCTCGAAATAAATCTTTCGATTTCACTAAGTTTCTTGTGCAAAAGTTCTCTTTCCTTGGATATGAGAATTAGTTTTTGACGAAACCTATTATTTTTTTTCTCAATAATGGCAGGTAATGGTCCCGCTACAGATAAGTCGTTAGATTTGGCAATGCCTTTCTTGATATTCTGCAGAAAGTCAACGGCTACGTCCTGTTCGGGACATTCAGTATGGACCGCTACTTCGTATCGGACAGGAGGAAGGGATGCATCGGCTCTCTCTTTAAGCAAGTGCTCAGCAAATTTTTGATACCCGGTTTTTATCAACTTTTGTAGGGTTTCCTGATTTCCAAATTGAGTTTGGATTAAAACTTCTCCGCGATGCTTCCCTCTCCCAGCTCGACCCCCAACTTGCAAAATTGTTTGTCCTAATCGCTCGAGCGCACGGAAGTCCGCGGAGTAAAATCCTGCGTCTGCGTTTACTATTATAACTAAGGTAATGTTAGGGAAGTGATGTCCCTTTGCTAAGATCTGAGTTCCTATTAATATGCGAGGTTTGTCTTCTTTAATTTTTTCTATTGCTAAGCGCATCGAGTTTTTTTTTCGCATAGAATCACTATCGATTCTTAAAATCTCTTCTTCTGGAAATACGTCCTTTAAAAATTTTTCGAGCCTCTCGGTGCCCACTCCTAGCTGAATCAACCTTGAGCTTCCGCAGCTGTCGCAAGGCGCCGGATAGCTTTTTATTCTCCCGCAATGATGGCAACTTAAGACTTCAGTAGTTTGATGATAGGTCAATCTGACTTGACATCTATCGCAAGTTGCAACCTGTTTACATTCTTCACACAACAATATCGGACAAAAACCTCGCTGGTTAACAAACACGAGAGCTTGTTTTCCGGAGGCCAGAGTCTTTCTTATGCTACGAAGTGCAAATTGCGTTAGTCCTTCCCTTGAAGGAAATTGAGAAGTGTCAACTACTCTGTAAGTTTCTGGATGGCTTTCAGTAGGCCTTGAGTCTAAGAGGAGTTTTTTATACTTGCCCCTCTCTGCGTTAAATAAGCTCTCTAAGGATGGTGTGGCAGACCCAAGTATAATAGGAATTCGCTCTGTATGGCTTCGATAAATAGCTAGATCTCGCGCAGAATACCTGAAACCTTCCTGTTGCTTATATGACAAGTCATGTTCCTCATCAACAATAATGATTCCCAAATTTTTCAAAGGGGTGAAAATGGCAGATCTTGTGCCAAGAATAATTCGGTTCTCTCCTTCTTTTGCCTCAATCCAAGCCTTGGCTCTTTGTTTGTCCGTTAGCGAGGAATTTATTACAGATACTCTTGTACAAAATCGATTTTCGAATCTAGAAACTATTTGTGGGGTGAGACCAATTTCTGGAACCAGGATCAACGCTTGCCCTCCTCGCTCAAGGTGGGGTTCGATAGCTCTCAGGTAAATCTCTGTTTTTCCACTGCCAGTTATTCCTTGCAGCAGAAAAGGCTTGTTTTCATCTTTAAGTGAAAGCTGAGCAATTACGTTTTCTTGATCTCTATTTAAGATGAGGTCTCCATAGCTAATATTCCGCTGGGGAGTTTTTTCTTCGGGTTCCCTTTTAGTAGTATGCCAATAAGCCCAACCTTCATTTAAAAAGACTCTAATCAAGTATGGTTTGATGCCTGACTTGAAAAGTGCATCCCTAGTTTTCCCCTCCTTCTGAATCAATCCAAATAGCAACTTTTTTTTTGTCGATAGTTTTTTTGTTGATCGATTCAATTCGTGGCCGAGCGACGTAAGGCTGAGTTTTCTCTCGACAAAGAGATTCGATTTCGTCTCTTGAGCTCTCAGCAGTGCAGGTAGAGCGTTAGTGAAAACATCGCCTATCGGGTGGTGGTAATAATCAGCTGCCCATAAACATAGATTGAGAATATCAATAGGCATATCACCTCTAGAATCCAGAACTGCGTTGATTCTTTTGATTCTGCTTGAAATTTTTTTATCGCTCGTTTCTTTTTCAACTACGATCCCTATTAAAGTTTGGTTGCCAAATGACACGCTGACTCGCGAGCCTAAATTTATCTGAACATCGGGAAGAGCCTCGTAAGTAAAGGTATTTCGAATTGGTTTCGGAATAGCAACTGAAATTAACATCGGCACCCTTTCTCTTTAAATTTTTAGCATACAACTTTGCTTTTCGAGAGCGTTGATATCTTTCGGACTCTTAAAAAAAACATATAACGACGATGACTAACAATATCAAAAATAGGACAAAACCGCTGTAACGTGAAGTTTTGGAAATCTCTTGTAGCCTAGATTTAATATGTGCGGCGAATTACATAGAGGTCTGAGTCAGATATTACGGTGCAGAGAGACTTAGAACAAAGTTTGTGTGGGGTCCTCTGCCTCGAAGCCGGGAACCCGTTTAGACATCGTTTGTGGACTATACTCTTCTCTAAAAATTTCGAATATCCCTTTTGGATCCGAGGCTTTCGCTCTCAGTCCTGTTTTCGGGTCAATTTTTACTAACACCAATCCTTCGGGTTTTGATCTTAAAATATTTTCGGGTGAATCTTTAAGCGCTTCTTTCATGAACTCGATCCAAGTTTCTAAGGGTGCTGTTGAGCCCCATTCTCTATTTCCTACGGGGCTATTGTCGCTGAACCCGGCCCAAGCGGTTGCAACAAGATTCGGGGTATATCCTGAAAACCAGATATCCGAATCGTTTGTTGTCCCAGTCTTTCCATGAAGATCTTCCCTGCCTAAAATTCGGGTAGCTTTTCTCGCCGTTCCTTTCTTTACCGCATCTGACAACATAGAGTTCATGATGAAAGCAACTCTCGGTTCTACCACGCGCGTTGCGTTCTTTACTGCTCTCTCACAATCTTTTGCGCATAATTCCAAGGGAATCTCCTCATGATAGAAGTCTTCATTTATAGAGTCTATTGTTCTTATTACATAAGGCTCTATCTTGAACCCGCCGTTTGCAAAGGTCGCGTAAGCGGTGGCAACCTCAAGGGGACTAATAGCGATTGTTCCCCCGCCAAAAGCCAACTGTAAGTTTTTTGGAAAATTGCTTGTATTAAAACCGAATCTGGAGACATATTTGATGGCATTGTCTGGGCCTAAGTCTAGCAAAACCCTTATTGAGACCAAGTTAATTGATCTGTATAAAGCTTCTCGCAATCGGATATTGCCTTGGAATGCATCTCCTGAATTTTTTGGCCTATATGTTTCTTCTAGTTCTCCACCAGGCAAGACTAATGGTGCATCGTTAAAGATAGTCGCGGCAGTTAGACCGTTTTCCAATGCCCCTGCGTAGTAGAATGGTTTGAAACTTGACCCTGGTTGTCTTTTTGCTTGGGTTACATGGTTAAATTGATTGTGCTTAAAGTCAAATCCTCCCACAAGAGCCTTAATTGATCCGTTTTTAGGATCTATTGCTACAAAAGCGCCTTGAATAGCTGGAATTTGACCAAGTCCAAAGTCGGTCTTATTTTTTTTTTCAACTCGAATAACGTCTCCTATGTTAAATAAATCCTTCGGGGATTTTGGTCTCTGCGCTCGCTCATTAGAATTTATAAAAGGACGAGCCCAGGTTTCGTTCTCCCAATTGAGCACTATTTCTTTTAGATCTTTTCCTAAGAGAAACATTAATTTGTTGTCAATTTTCGTGACAATAGAAGGTTCTTGATTGCCAATTACGGGTAGATTTTTTAAAGTTTCGGTCCAGTTTCTTGGATATCCAGCCTCCGGTAAAGCGGAATACTGGTCAGTGCCTCGAATACTCCGATAGCCAGGGCCACGATAACCATGGCGTCTATCGTACTCAACTAATTTTTTTCTTAAGGCCGCTTGGGCTGCGATCTGAAGATCTTTTCGGATGGTTGTTTTTACAATATACCCGCCGGTATAGGCTTTTTTGCCCAACTTGTTGAGTAATTCTTTTCTTACCATTTCAGCGACATATGGTGCCGATAATTGGATATTTCGGTTGAACACTTTTGCGGTGATTGGTTTTGCTATTGCTTCCTCATACATCGTGAAGTTGATTGATCTTTGTTCTAACATTCTTTTTAAGACTAAGTCTCTTCTCCGCTTGGCGCGTTCGGGGCCATTTATCGGGTTTCCCGCCTCGGGCGCTTGGGGTATACCCGCAAGCATTGCCATTTGAGCAAGGTTAAGTTCACTTAAATCTTTGCCGTAATAAGTATTCGAGGCAGCTTGAACGCCAAACGAGTGCTTACCGAAAGGTATAATGTTCAGGTATAACTGGAGAATTTCTTCTTTGGATAGCTCTCTTTCTATTTTTAGAGCTAAAAGCATTTCCTTGAACTTCCGTACAAATCGAATTTCTGTCTGCCCTGAGATGTTTTTTACTAATTGCATAGTGATAGTGGAGGCGCCAGACCTGATGACTCCCTTGTTGCGAATTAGTTGCCAACTCGCATTAGAAAGTGTGACTAAGTCGATTCCTTTGTGCTCGTAGAATCTTTTATCTTCTGTATCCAGTAAAGCTTTTAGAAATAATGGCGGTATTTCATCGATTTTTATGGGACGTAGTCTTTCCCCAAATTCCTGTATAAGGAAGTCGTCATCGGAGTAAATTTTCAGAGGGGCTTTGATGCTTACGTTTGAAAATGTCTGTATTTCTGGGATTGATGGATTTAAATAAAGAAATACACCAGATAGCGACATGGCAAGCAAGCTCACCAACAAGAGGATAAAGGCCGCTATAACTCTCAGGATAATTCTCATTATTTTCGACGGAAATTATTAAAAACGTTAGTATAAGGTGTTTTGACTTTGCGATGGTACCAAGTTTTATAGAAGATTATCTCCAGGCGCTCTTTTTTTGAGAAAAAGAGAAATCAAAGATCATTTTCGTGATAACAGGAGTCTTTAGTTTGCAGCTAGAAAGGTTGTTTATCGTGGGGCCTATGGGCGTTGGAAAAACTACTGTTGGAAAACTTTTGGCAGATGAACTGGGACTGAGATTCATAGATTCGGACAGGGAAATAGAAAAACGAACTGGGACGAATATATCTTGGATATTCGATGTTGAGGGAGAGAAAGGCTTTCGAGACAGAGAACAGCAAGTTTTAGAAGAATTGACCAAAGAGGACAATGTCTTAGTTGCGACTGGTGGAGGGTCGGTGCTGCGTGAACGAAACAGAGAAAATCTAAAAGTAAGGGGATTGGTTGTTTATTTAAGCGCGGACTTAACGCTACTAGTGAAAAGAACAAAAGGCGATACAAAAAGACCTTTATTGAAAGGAAGAAATATAAAAAAAGTGCTTGAGAAAATATTGCGAGATCGAGGTTCGTTATATAAAGAAGTTAGTGATATTGAGATAAATGTGGCAGAAAAAAGTAGCAAAAACACGGTTGCTAAAATTATGGAAACCCTGGAGAAAGAGGTCGGAATTGGAAAAAGTTAAAGTAGCGCTTAGCAGCAACTCCTATGATATTTTTATCGGTTCCGGCTTGATGTCGGATTACGAATTAATCGGGAGACATATTGAAAAAAAGAGCGTTTTCATAATTTCTAATAAATCTGTAGCTACTCATTATCTAGACCGACTGGTTTCGAGTCTTCCCGGCTTTGATTTTAGTGTATATCTAATGCCTGAGGGAGAGCAATTCAAAAATCTCCGCACTATCGAGGAAATAATAGGAGTGATGCTTAAAAAAGGGGCGAATAGAACTACGACGATTTTAGCTTTGGGTGGCGGTGTGGTTGGCGATACGGCAGGATTCGTCGCGGCGATTTTCCAAAGGGGAGTACCATTCTTACAAATTCCCACTACATTGTTAGCTCAGGTAGATTCGTCCGTGGGAGGGAAAACAGCTGTAAATCATGAAGACGGAAAAAATATGATTGGGGCGTTTTATCAACCAAAAACAGTGATAGTGGATACAGACACCCTGAATACTCTTCCAGAGAGAGAAATCAGCACTGGCTTGGCGGAAATTATTAAGCACGGAATATTGGCGGACAGCTCTTATTTTGATTGGATAGAAAAAAATATTTCCAAGTTGCGTCGATTAGACAGCGAGACATTGAAATATGTCGTCGCCGGAAGTTGCAGGATAAAAGCTGGAATTGTTTCAGAGGATGAGTTGGAAATAGGGAAAAGAGCTCTTTTAAACCTCGGCCATACGTTTGGGCACGCGATAGAAACTGCGACGGGCTATTCAGATTGGCGGCACGGTGAGGCTGTAGGAGCCGGTTTGGTCATGGCTGCGGATCTATCCTTTCGCCTCGGTATGTGTGCTCTAGACGACGCTAAAAGAATTAAAGCTCTTGTAACAGAGTCAGGTTTACCCTTTGCGCCTCCAGGTTCTATGGAAGAGGAGACCTTTCTTAGATTGATGAGTCGGGATAAAAAAGTTGATGAGACTGGTCTAAGGTTTGTCCTTGTCAGAGGCGGAATTGGGGATGCTGCTCTCGTAGAGCGGGTACCACTCGAAAAGCTCAGAGAAACTCTTCGGGCCGGAGAAAACCTCTGTTCTAGGGCCTAAGGAAGCTCAGTAAAACCCATCAAATCTCTATCAATTTCTCGAGCTGCTTCCCTACCTTCATTTATTGCTCTCACAACTAAGTCCTGCCCTCTTCTGCAATCGGCCGCGGCATACACTTTAGGAGTGCTTGTACGGAAGTCTGACTTTGAAGCTAGAAAATTCCCTCTTTTGTCTAAGGTGAGTCCTAACTTTTCGTTTATGTAGTGCTCTGGCTGAATAAAACCCAGGGAAAGCAGGACAAGGTCTGCTTTCCATGTCTTTTCCGTGTTTGGGATTTCTTTAAGGTTGTCGTCGACGCTTACGGTTATTATCCCTGTCAGATTGTTATCATTGTCTTTAAGGAACTCCTTGCTCATCACAGAGTAGACTCGCGGATCATCCCCGAATTTTTGAGATGCTTCCGCGTGACCATAGTCTACCCTGTAAATTTTTGGCCAAAGTGGCCAAGGATTATTCTCTGCTCTTTCCTCTGGTGGCTTGGGTAATAGCTCGAAGTTAACCAGCGATTTGCATCCATGACGAATTGACGTGCCAATGCAGTCTGTCCCTGTGTCTCCACCACCGATGACAATAACATCCTTATCTTTAGCTGATATGTAATTGCCATCTTGATGATTAGAATCTAGCAGGCTCTTGGTATTCCTAGTTAAGAATTCCATGGCTAGGAAAATTCCCTTGGCGTCTCGACCTTCTATTTCTAGATCTCTGGCCACGGTTGCTCCCGTTGCAAGTAAGACAGCATCGTTTTTTTCTATTAGGACCTCTGGAGAGATATTTTTCCCTATGTCCGAATTAGCCTTGAAGCTCACACCTGATTTCCGCATCAGATCAATTCTTCTCTCCACCACATTCTTTTCCAGTTTCATGTTTGGAATGCCATACATAAGAAGGCCTCCGAGTCTATCGGCTCTCTCGTAGACGGTGACTTCGTGGCCCGCTTTGTTGAGTTGATCAGCAGCAGCTAGCCCGCATGGTCCTGAGCCTACGATAGCAATAGATTTCCCGGTTTTCGGAGCAGGAGAGTTAGGTTTTACCCAGCCGCTCTCGAAGCCCTTGTCTATGATGGCGCACTCAATACTCTTAATGGCCACTGGCGGGTTCGTAATACCTAAAACGCAGGATCCTTCGCAGGGAGCAGGACAAACTCGTCCCGTAAATTCTGGGAAATTATTTGTTTTGTGCAAGCGGTCTAAGGCTTCACGCCATCTGCCTTGATAAACTAAGTCATTCCATTCGGGAATGAGGTTATGTACGGGACAACCATTCTCTGACTGGCAGAATGGAACACCGCAATCCATGCACCTTGACCCTTGGGTAGCTAAAAGCGGCTCTTCGTGCTCAGTGTACAATTCTTTAAAATCAAGGAGTCTGATAGACGCGTTACGATATGGCCTAACTTCTCTTTCAAACTCTTTAAAACCTGTTGGTTTCCCCATAGTTTAAACCCAGCTAATTTTGTCTTTTACTTTCATACGGCAATATTTTTGGACGCCATCTCTTCTAAGACTCTTTTATAGTCGGTTGGCATAACCTTGATAAAGTTAGAAAGTTGACTGGACCAGTCAGATAATATTTGTTGCGCGATGGTAGAACCCGTATAACCTTCATGTTTTTCGATCATTGACTTGAGCTCCTGTATGTCTGCTCGGTTCTCAAGCCGCTCTAGCTGCACTGTACCCATATTACAATTTTCTTCGAAGTTTCCCGATCTGTCCCATATATAAGCTATCCCGCCACTCATTCCAGCCCCGAAGTTCCTGCCTGTGTCGCCTAAAACAACTACCCGGCCCCCGGTCATATATTCGCACCCATGGTCTCCTATCCCTTCGATCACAGCATTCGCGCCGCTGTTTCTAACACAAAAACGTTCTGCACCTATGCCCCTAAAATAGGCTTCTCCAGAGGTTGCGCCATAAAGAACTACATTCCCTATCAAAATATTTGATTCGGGCAAGAAAGTACTGGTTTTGGGTGGGTATATTATAATCTTTCCTCCACAAAGGCCTTTACCAACGTAGTCATTTGCGTCCCCTTCAACTTCTAGAGTCACTCCCGAAACCAGCCAAGCGCCAAGACTCTGACCTGCAGACCCGTCAAGCTTTACTTCTATAGTGTCTTCTGCTAACCCTTTCCCTCCTGTCGCTTTGGTGACTTCGTGGGATAGCATGGTTCCAACAACCCTATTTGTATTGATAATTTTGTCACTTATCTTAACCTTTTTGCCTTCTTTGATCGCCGGCTCAGCTAGTTCAATCAGCTTATTGTCGAGCGCTTTCGCGAGCCCGTGATCTTGGTCTTCTGTCTGATAAACTTGAGTATTCTCGTAAACGAGTTTCGCAGGTTTGAGTATGCTAGAGAAATCTAAACCTTTTGTTTTCCAGTGATCTAAAGCTTGTTCTGAATCTAAAAGGTCAACTCGGCCTACCATATCTGTTATTCTAGTCATTCCCAGCTTCGCCATTATTTCCCTTAATTCCTCTGCCACCATAAAAAAATAATTAACTACGCTTTCCGGTGATCCTGAAAATTTCTTTCTCAATTCTGGGTCTTGCGTCGCAATCCCGACGGGACAGGTATTTAGATGGCACTTTCTCATCATTATGCATCCCATTGTGATAAGAGGCGCCGTTGCGAAACCAATTTCTTCCGCACCTAAGAGTATAGCCATCGCTACATCACGACCTGTTTTTATCTGCCCATCAGTTTGTAGCACTACTCTTGAACGAAGATTATTCACTACTAAAGTCTGATGGGTCTCTGCCAAACCCAATTCCCACGGCAGACCAGCATGCTTAATTGACGTTAATGGGGATGCACCGGTTCCTCCGTCGTGCCCGGCGATAACTAGATGATCAGTTTTTGCTTTAGTAACGCCGGCGGCTATGGTACCCACTCCCACTTCAGATCCTAGTTTCACACTTATGCGAGCAGAGGGGTTCGCGTTTTTTAGGTCGTGAATTAATTGTGCTATATCTTCTATTGAGTATATGTCGTGATGAGGGGGCGGGCTTATCAGTCCCACACCCGGTGTTGAGTGCCTAATTCTGGCAATATTATGGTCAACTTTGCCTCCAGGAAGTTCTCCCCCTTCTCCAGGCTTAGCTCCTTGGACAATTTTTATTTGGAGTTCATCAGAATTAGCTAGATACCAAGTCGTTACCCCAAAGCGTCCTGAGGCAATTTGTTTGATTGCCGATCGTTTTGAGTCGCCATTTGCCATCGGTATGAAGCGTTCTGGGTCTTCTCCACCTTCGCCCGTATTAGATTTCCCGCCCAACCTGTTCATTGCAATCGCAAGTGCTTCGTGACTCTCTGCCGAAATAGATCCGAAACTCATTGCCCCAGTGCAAAATCGCTTTACGATCTCTTTTGCTGGTTCTACCTCGGAAAGATCGATACCTGTGTCAGGGAACTTAAAGTTTAACAACCCTCTGAAAGCTGATCGTTTTGTGGAGACCTCGTTAGCGTGGGCAGAGAATCGTTCGTAAGCTTCTTTGCTATTTGTTTTTGACGCAATTTGCAATGACGAGATAGTATCAGGGTCCCACATGTGAGTGTCTCCTTCTCGTCTCCAATGAAAATCCCCGGGGTTTGGAAGCACTTCAATTCTATTATCTAGCCTCTCGGGATATCCTAATTCGTGCCGTTGTTTTGTTTCGTTGAACAAAATCTCAAAACCTATCCCTTCAACTCTGCTTGCTGTACCAACGAAGCATCGATCAATGATTTCTTTGGCCAAGCCCACCGCTTCAAAAATCTGGGCGCCCTTGTATGATTGCAAAGTAGAGATGCCCATCTTAGCCATCACCTTAAGAATGCCCTTAGCAACTCCTTTTTTGTAGGCAGCTACTAGATCATCAATGTTCTCGTATGTCTTACTTGATAAAAGCCCGTTTTCCCTTGCCTGCCAAAGAGCTTCAAATGCAACGTAAGGGTTAACTGCATCTGCACCGTATCCAATCAGCAGGCAGTGGTGATGAACTTCCCTGGCCTCTCCTGTCTCTAAAACAATGCCTATTCTCGTTCTTTGGGCCGTGTTCACGAGGTGATGATGCACCGCACCGCATGCAATCAGAGTGCTTAATGCCATTCTCTCCGCACTTATTTCTCTGTCTGACAACACAATCATCGAGTACCCATCATTAATAGCTGTCGTTGACTCCTCACAGATTCTATCGATTGTGTTTAACATGCCATCTTTCCCATCTCTTTTCGGGAACGTAATATCTATGGTTTTTGTCTTCCAACCAAAGTTATCCATTTCCTTTATGTCCTCTAGTTCCCCGTTTGAAATAATGGGATGCAAAAGATTTAGTCGATTAGCATGCCTCGGTGAGGTTTCTAGCAGGTTTCTTTCAGGTCCAATAAAGCATTCTAGTGACATCACTATCTCCTCCCTTATGGAGTCGATAGGGGGGTTTGTGATTTGGGCAAAGAGTTGCTTGAAATAATCGTAAATGAGCCTCGATTTATCTGATAAGCAAGCGAGCGCGGAGTCATTTCCCATAGAGCCTAGCGGGTCTCTAGATTCGGTCACGAGAGGCAGAAGCATAAATTGCATGGTTTCAATCGTATAACCAAGTGCTTGCATTCTTTGTAGCAGAGAATCTGGGTTGTAACTAAAACGGCGTTTGTTTTGAGCAATATCGGCTAGTTCAATTTTATGTTTTGCTAGCCATTCTTGGTAAGGCCTAGCTCTGGAAAATTTCTCTTTGACTTCACTGTCAGGAACAAGTCTCCCCTCTGAAAAGTCAATCAAGAATATTTTTCCCGGTTTGAGACGGCCTTTTTCTTTGACGTTTTCTGGCGCAACAGGCAGTACGCCAACCTCCGAAGCCATAATGACTTTATCATCGTGCGTGAGATAATATCGTGAGGGCCTTAAGCCATTGCGATCTAGGACTGCTCCAATGCAATCGCCATCGGTGAAGGCTATTGATGCTGGGCCATCCCAAGGCTCTATAAGAGCAGAGTTGTACTGATAGAAGCTCCTCCTTGGCATTTCCATGTTTTTATCTGCTTGCCAAGCTTCAGGAACCATCATCATTATTGCTTCAGGCAGGCTTCTTCCCGACATCATTAAAAATTCTAGAATATTGTCAAATGTCCCAGAATCTGAGAAGTCTGGCTCAACTATAGGAAACAGAAGTGAAAGCTTATCTTTGAACAGATCTGATTCAACAACTCCTTCCCTGGCTTTCATCCAATTTTTGTTGCCTCTCACGGTGTTAATCTCACCGTTGTGCGACATAAGTCTGTTGGGCTGAGCTCTGTCCCAGCTCGGGAAGGTATTCGTGGAAAATCTGCTATGGACCATAGCTAAGTGCGCTTCATACTCTTGGTTTTCCAAGTCCGGAAAAAAAGGAAATACTTGGGCAGGCGTCAACATTCCCTTGTAAACGATTGTTTTAGAGCTGAGGCTGCAGACGTAAATTCCAGCGATCTCTTTAAGCCCAGGCGCTCTCCTTATTTCGTTACTGAATCTTTTCCTTATTATATAAAGGGCTCTCTCAAATGAATCTTCGCTTCCTTTTGAGCACTCGATAGCTACTTGCGCTATATAAGGCATCGCTTCAAGGGCGGCTGGACCAACGTTTGCGTTTTTTGGTTCTATTGGCACCTCTCTAAATCCTAAAAAGTGCTGGTTTTCTTCTTCAACTATGTCTCTCAACCTATCTTTTACTATTTGCCTTTCCCGAGCATCAATGGGGAGAAACACGTTTCCAACTGAATATGCAAGAGGAGCAGGGAGGGAAATATCAACTTCAGAGAACACGCGTTTGAAAAATCTGTGAGGGATGGTGGTCAATATACCGGCTCCATCTCCTGTGTTTTCTTCAAAACCGCAGCCTCCGCGATGGTCCATTCGTGAGTTTATATGATAGGCGTCAGTCATGATCTCATGGCTAGGTATGCCTTTGATATTCGCCACAAATCCCACCCCGCAAGAATCCTTTTCAAAGGAGGGGTCATAGAGCCCATTTTTTTCTGGGGGGCCTGATCTTTTTCCGTCTATTCTCTTATGTCTCATCGCCATTGCTTTAGATGTTCGGGACCAACATTCGTTTCTAATCCCTTATTGCAGTTTGCATAGTTTACCAAATAGCTATCTGATTTGTTTTACGCATCGGCAAAACAAAAAACTACTTTGGGGGGGTCAAGAAAGATATCATTCGTTGCTCTAAAGTCAAGTTCTCAATCAGCGCTACCGCAACTTGATTAACATAAATCCATGAAATATAAAGCTTTGTTTTTTTCGTTGGTATACTGCATTTTCGCCTCACAAAAAGTGCCCGAAATCAAATGGGTTGATGTGTTAGCATACCGCGATTGAGTAGATATTTCATACAGAAGGAGTTAAAGTGAAAGAGCCTGTAAGAGTAGCCGTCACAGGAGCGGCAGGACAGATAAGTTATTCATTGCTTTTCAGGATTGCGTCTGGCCAGATGCTGGGCCCTAATCAGCCAGTTTTTCTTCAACTTTTAGAAATTCCGCCTGCGATGGGAGCGCTAGAGGGTGTTGTCATGGAGCTCGACGATTGTGCCTTTGATTTAGTCAAAGGAATAGTAGCGACGGATGATCCCAATAAGGCATTTAAAGATGTTGATTTTGCGCTTTTAGTGGGCTCGAGACCTCGTGGCCCAGGGATGGAAAGGAAGGATCTTTTAGAGGCGAACGCAGAAATATTTTCTGTCCAAGGTAAGGCGCTAAACGAGAACTCGAGTCAGAACGTCAAGGTTTTAGTTGTGGGGAACCCAGCCAATACTAATTGTCTGATTGCGCAAAGAAATGCCCCCAGAATTCCTCCGCAACAATTTACCGCAATGACCAGACTTGATCACAATAGGGCGAGAGGGTTACTAGCAAGCAAGTTTAATGTCCATGTTTCCGAGGTTGCCGGCCTAAGTATCTGGGGTAATCATTCTTCAACCCAATATCCGGATATTTCAGATGCTCTAGTATCTGGCGAGAATATTTGGGAATCGGTCAATAAAGAATGGCTAGATTCGGAATTTATTCCACGAGTTCAACAAAGAGGAGCGGAAATCATAAGCGCGAGGGGTTCTTCAAGCGCGGCGTCAGCTGCCAATGCAGCGATAGAGCATATGAAATCTTGGAACGAAGGAACGGATGGCCAGGTAGTAAGTATGGCTGTTCATTCAGATGGAAGCTATGGAATTGAACCCGGGTTAATATATTCTTTCCCCTGTTTCTGCAAAGACGGTAAATGGCAGATTATACAGGGCATAGAAATAGATTCTTATAGCCAGGAAAAGATGAAATTAACAGAGGCGGAGTTGATTGAAGAGCGCGACGCTGTAGCTCACTTGTTATCAGAGTGATTTTCTCGCGCAATTAAAAAGCAGCTCTCAGATTCCGTTTCGTTGGTCATTATCAGCGAAACGGTAGGGGGAACAAAATAGGACTTTTCTTTTATTACTCTATTTGATCCGAGCTTAGTTTCTCCGGAAATTCCCATAATTAGGCAATACCCTTTTTCCTCAATTTTAAGTTCACTTCCTGATGGAAGAACTACTCTGGTGACATTGAATTCTTGAAAGTCAGCCACCATATCCTGAAACGCGTCTAGTTTTTTTGGCTGCTCTATTTTAGCTTCACTGATTTCAGCTTTCATCAGTGCTGCTTTGGTGTCCCAATGATCTTGCGTAATTACTTTCTGACCAAAAGAAATAATATATCGCTCATAATGGGGAGTTTGGAATTCAACAACTCTAACCCCATGCTGCAATGAATGAGGGATATATGGCTCGACTTTAATAGCGTCCCCGATTTTTACCTCATGGAGTTTGGTGAACCTGTTCATTTCTTTACGAAGCATCCTTTCATCATTGATAGTATCTTTATCTATTTCAGATAAAAAAGTTCGATATAGCGCCGCCTCAATTATTTCGTCTTCTGATAAACCGAAAGAAGCCTTCATTCGGTCCACCTTTGAATCGATTTTATTCCTGCATCGTTGGTAGTTTTCAACTGACGACAAGTACTTCTCAATGAATTTTTCGCGTGTGCCCTGAATTTGAATTTCTCTATCATTGAATCCTAATCTTATTTGGCCGGTCCCATTCGGCCAGCTCTCTATGTTTATGTCCGTCACAACATATACTTCAGTTTTTTTCTCGTGCAGCTCAAAATAAAGATCGCCTAGATTGGGTTCTGGGTTAGGCGCGAGGATTTTCAACAAAATTGGGGGCTTTGAGCACCCTAAGAATTCGCCAAAAATCTCAATCAAAAAGTTTATTGGAATTCCATTGGAGCTAGAGACTCCTCGCTCCTCAATTCCCGAAAACCATATTTCTTCCCCCCAAGGTTTTTTCACAGTCACCGGGTCTAAGGCGAACGGCTTGTTTAAAATTATGGCGTTAAAGTTGTTGCTTTCTGTGAACTTGAAAAAAGCTGCTCTAGACTCCGGTTTGAAGCCAAGGGGTGGTTGGTGTCTGCCTATTGCGCCGCATATTGATTCCCTGTCCTTAAAAATAAGGATATCCAGCAATTCAGGAACCCCCGGTTTTATTAAAGCGGGCTTATAGTCTATTTTCAAATGCCAGCAACCTTCTCCTCTAAACATGCCGGGTTCAACGTTGTTCAAATGCCTGAGCGTTGGGATCATTTCGAAATTTTTTACTTTGCTTTCATTTAGTGAAACAGTCTACGTGCCTGTAAAAAAAATAAAAACCTTTTGAGAAATGAGTCTAAAAAAAGGACATGTTCTATTTCTGGCACATCACAAAATTTCGGATCAAGAACCTAATCCAGAGCCATTATTTTCTTTAAGTTTCCAAGAGATTTTCGCACAAAAGTGACGTTTTCCTTGTCAACTGCCCAGGCCGGTAGATTTCCTCCTGGCTCAACATATTGTTGCCAAATAATTCGAGTTCCTCCCGCGAGGGTTGGTTCCAGGAGATACTGAATGCTTGCTTCAGGTATTTCAACAAAGTTTGATTTTTCTCGATCTATACCCCGTATTGATTTCATTCGAATCTCAATCGATTCTTCTAGTTTTAAAGATGTTTTTGTAGACAAAAATACTTCTCTTGATTTTAAAGGGAAAGGGAATTTCGTGAGCTGATAAATTACTTTTTCGTCTCGCTCCTTGAGGCTGAGGGCCTCGCTGAAACGACATCTGTAGACCCATCGTTTACATGAACTCGGGTCACTGACGAATTGGAAAACTCTGGTGATAGATGAGTCTATGACCGTTTCTGCACGAACTTCCTCATATTTCTGATTTTGAAGCTTTCGAGTCTGTATTTTTATCCCATCTTTACTTTGTTTCTCGTTCCAGTCTTGTGATGAAAAAGCGCTAGACATAAACAAAGAGAGCCAAAGCAGACCTAAATAATTACCCTTTATCATTTCGAGAGCAAAGCTAAAGCTTTGAAGTAGCCAGGGAATGTTTTTCGAGTGCAATCTGGATCTTCAATGGTCACGGTTGCATTCCCCAACGCCGCTAAAGAAAAAGACATAGCGACTCGATGATCACCGTATGTTTTTATCATCGCATCGTTTAAGCTTTTTGGAGGGTCAATAAATATCGAATCCTCTGATGATAAAACCTTTGCTCCGAGAGCTAGGAGTCCTTCCGTCATAGCATGCATTCTGTCGGTTTCTTTAACGCGCCAGTTACCTATGTTTCTTATTTTTGTGGGGCCCTCAGCAAAAAGGGCCATTGTGGCGATTGTCATAGCGGCATCAGGAATATGATTTAGATCTAGGTCTATACCTTTAAGATTTGACCCAGCAACCTCCGTCCAATATTCACCCCTTCGAACCTTAGCACCCATTTTTTCAATGACTTCTAGAAACTTGTAATCTCCTTGTACTGAGTTTGCCCCGAGACCATGCACCTTGACGGAGCCTTTTTTGATAGCGGCGGCGCCAAAAAAATAAGAGGCAGAGGAAGCATCTCCTTCAATTAAGTATCTCTCAGGAGAGCTGTATTTTTGACTTCCTGGAATCGAAAATCTCTGGTAGCTCTCGTTAAGAATTTCAACGCCAAAAGTTCTCATCAGACTTAAGGTGATATCTATATATGGCTTCGAAACGAGCTCTTCAGATACCGTCACGCTCGAGCTGTTTTTTGCCATAGGGAGAGCCATTAGCAGCGAAGAGAGATATTGACTGGAAATACTTCCTTGGACAGAAACATTACCGCCTTTTATATTTCCTCCTACAATCCTCATCGGCGGATACCCTTCGTTGATAAGGTAACTCACTTTTGCGCCGAGAGATTCCAAAGCATCTCCCAGATGAGATATCGGCCGTTCCCGCATGTATTTATCACCATCAACTGTAAACTCAGATGGCACCAATGCTAGCATCGCGGCAAGAGGTCGTATGGCAGTGCCTGCATTTCCCAGCGAGAATTTACGATTGCTCGGCACTTCGAATTTCTTCCCAATTCCATAAACCTTATAGCTTAGATCTTTTCCGTCTTCATCAATTCTTATCCCGAGTTGTCTCAGAGCGCGAATCATTACGGTGGTATCTTCGCCCAGGAGTATATTCTCGAGTACCGTCGTTCCATTCGCGATTGCCGCTAACAGTAGAGCCCTATTTGAAAGGCTTTTTGATCCGGGGAGAGTTAAACTTCCATTGATTTCTTTAATCGGTTTCAAGACGAGATTTTTCATAGTTTTAGTATATCTCAGTTTCTCTATTAGTCGGCGCTATTCGCTCTAAGAAAGCATTGATTCCTGATTCGATTTCTCTCATTTTTTTGTTTGTTGGCTCCTCCAAAATTATTGTTCCGGTGCTGTTCTCGATAGATAAAAAGTACTCAGATCCGGGATCGGTTGTTGCAAAAAATACTGTAAATGGCCTTCCTGATTTTTGTTTATTTAATGAGTGGCCGATTAAATTTTCTATCAGTCGATCATGGTCTTGTTCGTTCCAAAGTTGGATTAGGCTGAGCGGTCCTTCAGAAGAATTTGCCTCCAAACTGCCTGACCAGTAGGTCCCGTAGTATTTTTTTATGTCTGGATGTATTTCGACTTCCAATGCGTTCTCCAAACCAGCAAAACTTACTGGAGTCTCTTGCCTAAATGGGCTCCAGTAACTGTAATTTTTCTCTTGGTAATGCTCACACAATGACCTCCACTCCTTATCGAAAGGCTTTCTAAATAGACGTCCTTCTCGACCATCCACAGCGAGCTTCACAAATTCTTCGAGAGCATACATATCGAGGATTTAGTTTTTATCGTTAAAAGTTAATAATATCAGCAAACCAAGTCAGTTTGCGCTTCCATTTAAAAAGGCTTGAATACAACCAGAAAGAGAATCGGAAGGAGAAAAATTAAAGCTGCTTCATTGTATAGTCTTAAAAAAAACGAAGTTTTAACGAGAAGGTTTTCTTTCATTTTTTTTGTGTAAACGTAGGTTTGTACCTGATAACCCGCTAGTAGTATCACGAACCCAAGTTTCGCGTGCAGCCAATTACCTTGAAAGCCATAAATCACCCAGAGGCAGAAACCAGAAATAATGGCCAACGCTGCCATAAGGGCTGAAAATTTATTAAGACGGTCCCCCATTATTACCAATCTTCGAACGTCTTCGGCTAAGTTTCTTCCTTCAATATAGTGCACTAATATTCTTGGAGAATAGAAGGCGCCAGCCATCCAAGCCATAACAAAAAGGATGTGAAACATTTTTATCCAGAGAATCATATTAGGTCCAAGGCACCGCCATCGACTTTAATGTTTTGTCCGTTTATAAAAGAAGCAAGGGAACTGGCTAAGAACAAAACTACATTAGCCACCTCAAGTTTTGTAGCCATTCTGCCAATAGGGTTCGGAGAAAAATTCGAGACGAGAGTCCTTTCAGCTTCCTCGAAGGTAGATCCCCACCCGTTGTCTATTGCAATTTTCAAATAATAGGCCTCAACTTCCTCAGTTCTAATAAGGCTTGGCGAGACCAGATTTACAGTTATCCCACGTCCCCCAATTTCTTTCGCCAAGCTTGAGGTCAGATTCGCTAGCGCTGCTTTTGATGCGTAATAGTGAGGCATGGCTTTCCCAGGACGAGTCGAGCCAACGGTCCCAATATTAATGATACGTCCACCCGCGGAAATAACAGGGAGGAAACAGTTCACCATCCTGACAGTGGAAAGAGTATTTTTCTGGTAGGATTCGACCCAATCATCGGTTGAGGTATCGGTCCATTTTCCTGGGCTCCCCGAGCCCAGATTATTTACCAAAATTGAGAGTCGTTGTGATTTTTTTCTAAACTGAGACAAGACTCTCTCTGAACCTGAGTCACAAGTGATATCTCCCCAAAGAGGCTCTCCAAATCCTATTTCTTTAACAGTGCTTAGAGAGTCTCCTTCTCTTAAGCTATGAATAAAAACGTCGGCCCCATTCTCTATAAAACTTTCTGCTATACACTTACCTGTTCCTCGATTTGCTCCAGTGATGATTACTGTTTTCTTTGCAAAGTCCATGAGTTTTTACAATTCTATCGTTTGTTAAAAAAAATTGATCATTGCATTTTTGCAAGGCATTGAAAATGAATTTTTTTGGGATCGCTCTTGAACGATAAAAAACTCGGTTAAGAAAAAATGCTCTTTATTTCTTCTGTACGTTTGTGCCTTAAACGTTAGATAATTGTAAAACCAATTAGGAATTTCCTTCGTGACAGATTTTGAAGACATAAGGCCATTTAACGACAACGAGGTAGCATGCGAGCTTAAAAAGTTGGTTAATGATGACGAGTTTGTTGTCTTTTTGGCCAGATGGTTGGCTCCTTCCTTGGCTCGATTTGCCCCTTCTGCAATTCGATATCTCATCAAACTCTATTTGCTAAGGCTAATAAGTCCAATTAAGGACGTCGATGGGTTCCAGTCCTTGATAGCACGTTTCGCCAGCAAACTTATAAGTGACGGAACAGAAGGAGTTAAGTACGAGGGCTTTGAAAAATTAGATTCAAGTCAAAATTATCTTTTTATAAGTAACCACAGAGATATTGCTTGTGATTCAATGTTTCTAGATTACGGACTCTTCACTAAGGGTTTCGATACCGTGCGGATCGCTATTGGTGACAATTTAGTGCAAACAGACTTTGCAACATCTTTAATGCGACTTAATAAAGGATTTTTTAT
>CAJYCI010000010.1 GCA_913428515.1 uncultured Gammaproteobacteria bacterium
AGTAATTGAGATTCAGAATTATCTGCCCCACCGATATCCCTTCTTACTGGTCGACAGGGTCAAAGAATTTGAACCCGACAAGAAAATCATCTGTCTTAAGAACGTGACCATCAATGAGCCAATATTTCTGGGCCATTTTCCCTCACAGCCTGTTTTTCCAGGGGTTTTGATAGTCGAAGCACTTGCTCAGGCTGCAGGAATACTGGCGTTTCGGAGTCGAAATCGAACTCTAGAGGACGGCTATATTTATTACTTGGCAGGAACGGATAAAACCAAATTTAAGAGATCGGTTTTACCGGGCGATCAAATTTATTTAGAAGTGGAGATAAGCAATCTCAGAAAGCACTGGATGAAAGCTTTTGGTAAAGCATTTGTAGATCAGAAACTGGTTTGTTCCACTTTTCTTACCTGCGCAGAACAGAAGGTTAAATGACTTTGGCTCAAATTCGCTCGTCTCCATTAACCATAGCGATTGTTGCAGGAGAAGCTTCGGGTGACCAGTTAGGTGCGTCACTTATCCATCAGATTAAGAGCTTAGAGCCAGATGCTAAGTTCGTCGGGGTCGGAGGATCTTTGATGGTGGATGAAGGTTTTCCCGATAAACATGACATCGAGACGCTTTCAGTAAACGGGTTTTTCGATCCCATTCTAAGGTTGCCGGCATTAATAAAACTGATGCTGAAGCTTCGAAAAGAAATTATTAATAAGCGGCCAAGCTGCTTCGTGGGCATCGACTCGAATTTTTTTAACCTCATTTTGGCAGGTTTTTTAAAAAAGAAAGGCATCAAAACTGTTCAATATGTTTCGCCATCAATTTGGGCTTGGAGACGAGGGCGAGTAAAAAAAATCGCTCGACGTGTAGATTTGGTTCTTACCCTTTATCCATTTGAAGCGACGGTCTTTAAGGAAAATTCAGTAAGGGCTGAATTTGTTGGTCATCCGGTTGCATCGGAATATTTAGACATTAATCATGAAGTTTTAAAAATGGATGCTCGAAGAGACCTCAAAATCAGTTTTGATAAAAAGGTAGTGGCCATCTTGCCGGGCAGTCGAAGAAGCGAAGTCGCCATGTCTGGAAAAGATTTTTTGGAAACCGCTATAGAGTTGCGCGAACACGTAGATAAATTTTTAATCCCTGCAGCGAATCCAAAAAGATATCAACAGTTGTTTTCGATGTTAGGAGACTTCCCTGAACTTCAGGGTAAAGTTCAGCTCTTTAAAGGGAATTCTAAAAAAGTAATGTCAGCCTCCGACGCGGTCTTGGTGAATTCTGGTACCGCTACTTTAGAGGCAATGCTATTACGAAAGCCTATGGTTATGTCTTATCGATTAGGAAAACTTACACACCTCCTAGTCTCAAAGCTTGTTAGGACTAATTTATTCGCTCTTCCCAATATATTGGCGGGTGAAAAAATAGTGCCTGAGTTCATTCAAGATGAGGCTAAACCTAAAAAAATGGCTAAAGCGATAAAACGTTTCCTTGGAAGAAACGAACAAGAAGAGTTGTTTTCAAGATACCAAGAACTTCATTGTGAGCTCTGTGGGCCTGGAGTATCCGGCGATGAGGCCTCCCAGGCTATCCTCAGATTTTGTAGACAAAACTGATGACGCTATCAAAGAGAAAGGTGATAGCGGGAATGGATGAAGCTGGCAGAGGACCCTTAGCGGGGAGTGTGTGTGCGGCAGCAGTTGTTTTAGACCGCAGTAACCCTATCGATGGATTGCGAGATTCAAAAAAGCTATCCGAACGAAATAGGACCGATTTGAGCGAGAAGATAAAAAAAAAGCCATTAGTTTCGGTATAGCTTTTTGTCTCCCAGACGAAATAGATAAATATAATATCCACGTGGCTAGTCTCATGGCAATGAGCCGAGCCTTTCAATTATTGACTGTCAAGGTAGATAAAGCTCTTGTAGATGGGCTCTACGCCCCAGATATCGAGTGTCAAACTGAGTGCGTGATACGGGGTGACAGTAAAGTTCAAGAGATTATGGCCGCGTCTATCCTAGCGAAATGCGCAAGAGATAGTGAGATGGTAAAATTTGCTGAGACCTTTCCTCAATACGGGTTTGACAAGAATAAAGGTTATCCAACAAAGTCTCATAAAGAAGCACTTAATGAGTATGGCTTATCACCAATCCATCGAAGAACGTTCGGTCCATGTAAGGCGCTAGTTTTAGATCTCAAAAAAAGCTAGTTTACAATTATTTCCACGGCGAGTAAGAAAGCGATGATTGAGTGCTCTAAAAGAATTCTTATGTTTTGTTTCTTCTCTTTCTCATTACTGAATTTAACAGCATGCTCCAAGAAAAGTTACTTTGACACTTATGTTGAGCGTTTGGAAAGGGTGCTTGGTGAACCTATTAAAAATCCTGGAAACTTGACCCCAGGCACCTTCCCTCGGCAGGTCGTTGCAAGTCAAAAAAATTCGGTGACCTCTATTGATCTTTTAGAATTTTTGTCGCTTGCTCCTTGTGAACTTCAGCTCATAATCGCTCAGAGAAATTCTGCGCTTGGAAAAGTCGCTCTTGGATCGCAGAAATTAATTAATGAGCTTTTGTTTCTTAACCTAGCTCAAGAATGCGTAGATCAACTAGGTCCCAGTTACCAGGCTTTAAAAGCTAAAATCCGAGCCGCTATTCTGGAAAAAAAAAGAAATCTTCCGACTACCATAGCTCGAGCGACACTCGGTGGTCCAGAATTTCGAGAGATGTGGTCGCGATCAGTCGGAGAATCTTTTTTTGATACTAAAGGAATTCTTGCATTAAATTATATTCGTAAAATATCCGAGAATTGGTTGAATGGGAATTACCATCTAGAGGGCTTGGAATTGGAAGAAAACCTCTCGATATTGAGATCTGCGCCCCTTGCTGACTATATGCGTCAAACTCTAAGGACAAATTACTACCTTCAGAAATTGACTATTTTAATTGAAGAAGAGTACCTTCGGGGTGGATTTTGTCGGGATGGCGTAATCACAGATAAAGGAAGGACTTTAAGAAACGTAGTGGAAGCGTATTTTACTAAAGCGTCGTCAGACGAAATAAATATTGCAAGCCGAGGATCGAGTGCTTTCCTGGTTGAGATTAAAAAACTCAACCGGCTTTTTTCGAATGTCCTGTCTGAAGAGTATAAAGACTTTGTTGCTAATCAATTTTTGGTCTTAAATCGGTCGAAGGAAAGTCTTTTGGAACATACGGCATCGCTCGAGCCAGTCGTCTTCGGTTGCACGAGCTAAACTACTTTCTATATTCGTGCGTTCCCCGGGGTCCTTGGAAACGGAATACAGTCCCTTATATTCTCCATCCCCGTAATATAACTGACTAGTCGTTCGAACCCTAAACCAAAACCAGCATGGGGTACTGTCCCATATTTTCTTAGGTCCCGGTACCAAGAAAGTTCTTTTCTAAGTTTTTGGTTTTGTATCCTTGAGTCTATGACATGGAGTCGTTCTTCCCTCTGACTGCCTCCTATTATCTCACCAATCCCGGGAACCAAAACATCCATGGCTGCTACAGTCTCTCCATCATCGTTAAGCCTCATGTAAAAAGCTTTTATGTCTTTTGGATAATCTGAAACGATTACAGGACCGTTTGCGTAATCTTCTGTCAAAAATCGCTCGTGTTCCGATTGCAAATCAAGTCCCCACTTGATCGGGAATTGAAAATCTCTCTTACTTTTTTTAAGAATCTCTACGGCATCTGTATAGGAAATCTTTTCGAATTTTTTTTCCAAAACTCTTGAAAGTCTTTCTGTAAGAGCATTGTCGATTTGTTGGGTAAAGAAATTTAAATCTTCTGAGCAGTTCTCTAAAACATGCCCGACTATAGCTTTTAACAAAGTCTCAGCGAGTGTGGCATTGTCCTCTAGGTCTGCGAACGCTATTTCGGGTTCTACCATCCAGAATTCTGCTAAGTGTCTTGATGTGTTGGAGTTTTCTGCTCTGAAAGTCGGGCCAAAAGTGTATACCTTTGACATGGCTAGGCAGTAGGCCTCTGCATTCATTTGCCCTGACACTGTTAAAAAGGTCTCCTTAGCAAAAAAATCATCAGTGTAATTTGCGCTAGTCGCCGTAGAATTTTTTTGAGCGTAGTCCAAGGTGCTTACTTTGAATAATTCTCCTGCGCCTTCGCAATCACTTGAGGTTATAATAGGCGTGCTGACCCAGTGAAAACCGTTCTCAAAAAAAAAGTTATGAATTCTATTAGCGACCGACGATCTTATTCTTGCGATAGCTCCAAAAGTGTTAGTCCGGATTCGCAAGTGAGGCAATCCCCTCAAATACTCAAAGGTGTGCCTTTTCTTTGCTATTGGATAGTTCTCTGGTTCTTCTATGATGCCTAGGATTTTTACTTCCTTTGCTTGTATTTCAACATCTTGTCCTTTACCCATTGACTCAACAAGAATTCCTGAAACTGTAATCGAGACTCCGGTTGTGATTTTTTCAATCTCGCAATAATTAACCAGTGCCTTAGGTGCTACCGCTTGAATCGATAATATGCTGCTCCCATCATTTATCTCTATAAAACTAATTCCAGCCTTGGAGTGTCTGATGCTCCGGACCCATCCAGTTATCTGAATATATTCGTTTAGATGGTTAGCTTGCCAAGCTTTGTCCGTGAGAACCTTTTTTATCTCTGGTGTTTTCATGCTTTTATCTCAGTAATTATTCCTGGTAAATTTCTATCCCTTCAATACTCTCTCTACATTGGAGAGTACATATCCTGTTGGCTCACAGATTGAGTGAAGCTTATTCCATATTCTAGGAAATAAAAAAGCCCTGCCCCCCCGAGCTTTGAATGCAGAAACATTAAAAGGCATATCGTCGATCAGTATAGCCCTTTCGTGAGCGAGCCTGTCTTTATGCTTTGTGAAGATATATTCAGAAAAGTTGGCACCGAAATAGTCTGTTAGCCAGTGATGTTTGCCTGACAGGCAACCCGGGGCTCCCGAGGGGGCGCTTAGAAACATTACGTTTCCGAAAGAATTCAGCTCTGTATAAAGCAAGCTAAACCACTTGTAAGCCTTTAATTCTCTCCAAAAATTTTCTTCCCCCAAAGCCTCGTTTGTGAAGAACTCTAAAGGAGTTTTTTCAATCGATAATGTGGGGAATAACTCGCCGGGCTGAGTAGCTTTCCATTTTGCGAAAATTATCTCCGGATCATAACCCTGAATCTTGAAGGCGCTCGTTAGGAAATCTATACAGACGCCATCTAGGTCTAGATATATTTCATATTTTTTCATAATTTAACATGATTTTTCTTTTAGCTGGATCTGGGTGGTTTTGAATGCTCCTGGAATCAAAGACAACTCAATAAAACACTAGATTGGTTTCGTTGCATCTTCGAGCCAGTCAAGTTCTTTCTTTACCAAAAATGGCGCAAGTTTTTTTCTAGTAGTCTCATGATAACAGTTAATCCAATAGGCCTCTCGTTCAGAAAGCAGGTTGAAGTCAATTAGAGAATTGTCGAACGGCGCAAAACTAATGGTGTCAAAGGACAGCATCGAATTCGGTTTCTCTACAACCACCACTAAATTCTCGCATCGAATCCCGTAATCGCCTTCTTTGTAAAACCCTGGTTCATTTGAGATTACCATGCCCGGAACTAGCTCTTGAGAATGAGCTGATCTAGAAATACTTTGCGGTCCCTCATGAACGGAAAGAAAAGCTCCGACACCATGACCTGTTCCATGGTCGTAATCAAACCCCTCATTCCAAAGATATTGCCGCGCTAGAACATCTAGATTTGCGCCCGTTGTTCCTTTAGGAAAAACTGCCTCCGCCAGAGCGATGTGGCCCTTTAGAACCAGGGTGAACATCTTCTTATGTTCTTCATTTGGGCTTCCAATAGCTACAGTCCTAGTTATATCAGTGGTTCCATCTAAATATTGCGCGCCAGAATCAACTAAATAAAGGCTGTTCGATTCTATTTTGGAAGGAGTACCGTTTAAGTAATTGTAATGAGCGAGCGCAGCATTTTTTCCGGCTGCTGAGATCGTATCGAAGGACAGGCCTTGGAAGTGTTCCAGATCACTTCTGTAACTTTCTAATTCGTCCGCGAGTTTTTTTTCGTCATGAAAAATGCCTTTTCTTACTTCCTTTTCTAACCAACCTAAAAAACGAGTGAGAGCAGCTCCATCTCTTACGTGGCATTTTCGTATCCCATCCAATTCTGTTTTGTTCTTTATTGATTTGGCTAAAATTGTGGGGTCTGAACCCTCAACTAACTCTGCGCCTGCTTTAAGGCAGATTATTTGGCACCATGCGTTTGACGTTTCAGGATCTACCGATATTTTAGAGCCTTTTTTCCCAAGACGCCGCAAATGCCCTGGTAATTCTTCATTTTGTTTCCATTCAACGCCTTCTCCCACATGATCTGAAAAGCCCTCGGGCAGTTTTTTTTCGTTTACGAAAATAACAATTTCTCCTGTGCTCTTTAGGATTGCAAATGAGCGAACCACCGGGAGTCTGGGCACATCATTACCACGTATGTTCAAAATCCAAGCTATCGAATCTAATTGCGTGATAAGAGCGAAATCCGCCTTCCTTTCTCTGACCACCTTGGCGGCTGTGTCTCTTTTTACTTGGCTACTAATACCAGTAAAGGATTTCTCAAGAAGCATGATCTCTTCGTCGCAAGGTTTCGGACGATCTTTCCAACATAAATCTATCGGATTATTATCTAGCTCGACAATCTCGATTTTGTTTTGACCGAGGTCGAGCTCAATCTTTCGAAACCACTCTAGCGAATGAAGCCTAGTATCAATTCCGATCCTTGAGCCGACCGTCAGTCTTCGCAAAATCCACTCCGCGGCCGAATCTTTGGTGATATGTTTAAACTCAAAGGTGTCTACCGGCAATTGTTGACGAACCTGAATTGTATATCTGCCATCAACAAAAATTGCTGCCGCATCTTTTACCACTACGCACAATCCCGCAGACCCCGTAAATCCTGTTAGCCATTTTAGCCTCTCTTCCTCAGGAGGCACATACTCTCCGAGGTGTTCGTCAGATCTGGGAACGACAAAGGCATCTAAATCAAGTTCAGCGAGCTTCTCTCTTAACGATGCAAGCCTCATTTTAGTTTTTTCAAACTCGGAGTTGGAAATACCACACACGTTCATTTTTGAATTCTCGAAAAATAGTCTTTTTTAGGAGACTTAAATTCTATTTTTTTGTTTTGTAGTTTAAGCCCGCAAACAAAGAATAATTAAACCCTGTGTTTAGATCTTATCATTTTCTTGGCTAGATATTTCCTCATTATTTTTGTACATTTCTTTGGGAAGAAATTGCTTTAATCTTCGCCTTGACTCTGAGAGAGCCTGGGTTATGGCGAAGAGCTCTTTCCAACGCGTTTAACGCTTCCTTATTTTCCCCCATTTTCTGTAAGCTGAGGGCTCTGTTGTATTGAACTATATCCATGGGAACATCTCCAAAATCTATGGCTTTTTCATAATCTAACAACGCTTTTTCGTATTCCTTCAGGCGATGGAATACCGTACCTCGATTGATATAAATTTTAGATAAATCTGCTTTTAGCTGCGCTGCCTGATTGTGGTCCTCTAAGGCTTGGAGCAGTTTGCCTCCTGCGGCGAGAACAATTCCACGATTTGTATGGGTTGCCGCGAGATCTCGCTTTGAAAGTTTGTCATGTCTGATCGCTTCAGTGCAAACTCTGGCATCTAACAAAGATGACGGGTTGCCGCTAGCTACAAAACACTGCGTCGCATTTGTCGATCCAAAAGAGGTCTTGCTTTGCCCAAAACTCCAGGAAGAGCAGAGCGCTAAAGTTATGAGGGGGAAAACTCTTCTATACGTATTTCTTGAAATTAACATCGTTAGGTCCATTAAAATAGCGTTACAGGGTCCCATCTTCCATTGAAAGTTTCGGTATTTTCCCAGATGGTGTAGTTCTCTCCATGAAGGTTTTGTGATTTGCTTAGTTTTAAGTTTGATCCTTCGAACAAGGACCCGTGGATCATATTCTCATTGAAATCAATAAGTGTGCACCCTGGAGAGAAGTCTCCACTTATAGTTCCTGCGTTTATTAAGGTCATCTTTTTAAAATGAACCATAGTCCGAAAATGAATATGTCCATTAATCACGTAGTCGAATTTTTCCTCGCATATTATTCGGTCTAGCTCGCTACTTCTTATGGGCTCAAGTCGATTTGTCCCTGGCCAGACCTTCTTTAAATCGTTCCTACCAACCCCGTGGCATAAAAGAACTCTTATTTTCCCGAGCATAATTTTTGCTTGCGACGGTAACATGGTCAAATAATCGAGCGTTGACCTAGATAAGTCATTTATTTTGTGCGCGTTCTTAACATGCCGGGCTTTATTCTCGATTATCCATCTATCGTGGTTGCCTCTCACAGTAACAACACTGAAAGCCTTGAGTAATTCTACACTCCGATTAGGACATCCAGGGCCATCAATAATATCTCCAGTGCAAACTATCTTGTCGCAACCCTGGTTAGCAAGGTAGCTTAAACTGTTTTCAAGACGCACATCTTCTGCGTGGACATCTCCAATTATACCCAACCTAAGGGCCTCTTTTTTAACCACTTCCTGCTCCACCAAAAAGGGTATCCTTGATTAGGATTAATCTTTTCTCTGGGTCAGTCATTTCTAATAACGACTGCATCAGGTCAGGATCGAAGCGAATTATTTTGAATATTTCGAAAGAGAATTTTTTGGGATCTAGTGTAGTCCATGCTTTTTGGTCGAATTTGGCAAGTTCAGCTGGAGCCTCTCGCTCGATAATAGCAATCATTAGCTCCAAAATTTCTTGTTGGTGTTGAACGAGACTAGCAGATTCTACTCTCTCATCTTCTAGCAACCTGCAATTACAAATTCTATACGGAAGCGTCTGCGTTTCTTCGACTAATACAACCCTATGCGCTAAGCTTATATTGACGTAAATTCGGCCGTCTTTTGTCTTCTCCAGAACTTGTACCTTTCCTACGCTAAAAACCTCGCTTGGCTCATAAGTTGCTTGGTTTCGAGTAAGTGCCTCTTTGATCGATTGGTTTTCCCTAGGAGTACTTATCCTTTTTTTTGTATTTGTAATTCCGATCATACGATCTTTCTCTACGGAATCCTCTATCATCGCTCTATATCTTGGTTCAAACACATGTAAGGGCATTATAGTGTTAGGGAACGCAACCAGATCGGGAATCGGGAAAAGTGGTACCTCAAAGAAATTTTTCATGCGATTTTTGCTTGTTCACTTGTATTGATCTGAAGCTTCAGTATTTAGCTTCCTTATTAGTTTAACACCTTTTAACAGTGCAAAATGCCCGAAATCCTTTCTATTACGATATGAAGGAAATATTAGCCTCTTATAATTGAAAGAATTCAATGATGGCCGAGGAAAATAAATATAATTGTGTAGGATCGAGTATCACGGCTTACAGCCACAATAGAAAGTATAGTTGAATCCCCAGCGTCTTATTCCTCTTAACTAGGACTTGAGCGAAGAGCGGTTTTTCAAAAAGCCTAATTAGAGATTAGTAACATTCCTCAAAAAAAGGGACTTACAGGGGGTTAAATCAAAGGTTTCAGTATGACTAAGAGGGACTTCTTTATTTAATAAGATAAGACTCACAAACGCTTTCTATCGAACCCGTTCGCATCATCAAATCAAATTTTTTCCATAGCGTTCTCATGAATTAACTCTACTTATTCTGAACGGTTACCTAGCAATTGCGATTGCTTTGGAACCCAGAATGGATTGGTTTGCCTCGGCGAAATCTGTCAGGGATTGACCATTGCAAGATACTTCTTTAAGGGATTTTCGAGTCAAGTGAAGCCTTTTCGCCTCTGCCACTACGTCAGTTTTAGACTTTATCGCTGCGGCGCAAATGCTCATTGCTCTCTCATCTCCAACGAACCTATACTGACTTTCCTGTATTCTTTCCTCCGAAGCCAACGCAACGTTTGCGAATAAAAGAATAAAGAGTTGAGCTTGAATTATTTGCCTCATGGTTTTTCCTAAACTCGATCTATTTGTATAATCTTTAAAATCTTTAACAAAAATTAATATATAAAGAAAAATAAAGAAAGTCTAGCCAATCTTTATATTTTCTTTAAAAAAGTGGTTGCCGAAAACAAACAGTTTTTGCGCTTTAACAAAAAAAGCGTAAGATTCCAAAAAAAGAACTTAATCTGCCGTAGGAATTGAATAGATTGGCTATCAAAAAAGTGGCTTTAGTTACAGGAGCGAGTAAAGGCGTTGGTAAGGGTGCAGCTGAGGGGTTGGCTGAGGCAGGCTACAAGGTTTATTTCACCGGCCGAAGCTCAAGTAAAAATGTCCCGGCAAAACCTCTAACTATCGAAGCAACAGCCCAATCGGTTGACGGATTTGGAGGAGAAGGTGTTCCAATTCTCTTGGATCACAACGATGATACACAGGTGCAAAAACTCGTCAATCGGATCCGGATGGAGGACGGAAGGCTTGATGTTTTAGTCAATAATGTCTTTCAAATTCCGAATCCACCGGCAATGGGAAAAGGATTCTGGGAGCATCCCATCTCCGTTTGGGATGATCAGTGTGGTGTTGGTCTGAGGGGCTACTATGTGATGTCGGCGTTAGCAGCACCGCTAATGGTTGAGCAGTCCAGCGGGCTTATTGTCAATATCTCTTCTAGAGGAGGCAGAGAGTATGTTTTCAGTGCAAGCTATGGCGCGGGGAAGGCGGGTGTAGACAGGATGGCCCGAGACATGGCGCTTGAACTTAAGCCTTACAACGTAGCTGCTTTGTCTCTCTCTCCGAGCAAGGTAAAAACCGAATTTATTTTAGATATGGTAGCACAGGGGAAAATGAGGCTCGATCCAGATGGAGCTCAGTCGGTCAGACTAACAGGGCGTGTGATCGCCGCGATAGCGAGTCTTCCCAACGTAATGGAGATGTCGGGAGGGATTTACACAGTTTCTGAGTTAGCTACTCGGCTCAAGGTCGAAGACCCTGAGCCAGGTTCAAATGTTTAACTACTCTTAAAACGTGGAGCTATACCGCAATAACGTTTTCAGCTTGGGGACCTTTCTCCCCCTGCGATATTGTGAATTCTACCGTCTGACCCTCAGCGAGCGTTTTGAATCCGTCCCCACTAATCGCACTAAAGTGCACAAATACGTCCGGACCCGACTCTTGAGAGATAAATCCAAAGCCTTTCGACTCATTAAACCATTTTACTGTACCTGTAGTTGTTGCCATGCTGTTTCTTCTTCCTTTCTAATTTATAGTTGCTGAACTTGTTGCTCTTACCAAATTCGTAAGGAAGTCGAAAAACTTCTTTGCCAAATTTTGTTGCTAGAGATGTTCAACTCGGCAGTATACGCTCGTTTTTAAGCTCCAGACAAGTAAAAAAGGAAATTTTATAGACAAAATCCGATAAAAATGGTTAAAAGCGAGGGCTATTTCCAGCTTTTTTATTGTTCTACCGAATTTTCCACGTATTTTATTGAGATTGAGTTAACACAGTGTCTTGTATTTTTGGGCGTGAAATACTCACCCTCAAAAACATGTCCTAGATGACCACCACAATTCGAACACAGAATCTCGGTGCGGTGCCCGTCCTCATCGACCTCCTTTCTGATCGCCCCTGGTAATTCGTCGTCAAAAGCCGGCCAGCCGCAATTCGAGTGAAACTTATCTTGTGCCTGGTAGAGTGGTTGGTCGCAGTGTTTACATGCATACCAACCGTTTTCTGCAAAGTGATCAGTATATTTGCCTGAAAAAGGCCTTTCAGTACCTTTGTGGAGGATGACCCACTTCTCTTCTTCGTTTAATTTATTCATTGTTATATTATCCACGAACCCAAAAATTTTTGCACGGAAGAAAACCTATGCCCAGCGAAAGATTAATTAATGTCATCGAAAAGCGCCTTTTTTTTAGCTTTTTACTTATTTCCTGAGAGGAGCTCGTCTATGAGATCTATTTTTACCGCTACTGTTTTTAGTTTAACCATCTTGTGCCTTAACGGCTGTTCAGGCACTTTGGATGAAAAAGATAACGATGCGCTTACTTCCATTGGGGGTGCTTTTTTGGAAGAAAATAGCTCTCGTCCCAACGTTGTCACTACATCTAGTGGTCTTCAATACGTCGTTTTAAAGGAGGGAAGCGGCATAAAACCTAGTTCATCCTCTACGGTGGTAACACACTATAAGGGAGAGTTGGTCGATGGAACTGTTTTTGACAGTTCTCGTAAACGAGGCGCTCCTGCGACCTTCGCTGTGGGCGGAGTTATTAAAGGCTGGACCGAAGCACTCCAATTGATGAGAGAGGGATCACATTGGCGTTTGTTTATACCCTCTGAATTAGCGTATGGGTCCGGAGGCGCAGGCGGCGGACTGATCCCTCCCAATGCGATTTTAATTTTTGATATCGAGCTCCTTGAAGTAAGGTAGATGTGATGGGGCTTTAAGAGCAGATAAAATGGACGATCTTAGAGGATTTAGAGACCAAACAAGAGAATGGTTAGAAACCAATTGCCCGCAAATGGCGAGAGGAGCCGGTCATGTCCCCATTGGCAGCAGATCAGTGGACTTGCATCCCGAGGTCAGACTTTGGCTTGAAAGAATGATTGAGAAAGGCTGGACGGTCCCGACATGGCCCAAGAAATTTGGTGGGGCGGGCCTCGGTAATGATGAGTATAGAATTTTAATCGAAGAACTTAAGCGCATTGATGCTCGCCCGCCATTAACTGGTCGCGGAGTAAACTATATCGGTCCAACGATTTTGGAACTTGGGACTGATGATCAAAAGGCTCGTTGGCTCCCTATATGTGCTCGTGGTGAAGGCGCTTGGGCAATGGGTTATTCGGAGCCCGGAGCTGGCTCTGATTTAGCTAGCCTATCGACCCGAGCAGATAAACACGGAGATCAGTACTGGCTAAATGGGAGAAAGACTTGGACGAGTGATGCGTCCTATTGCGATTATATTTTCGTTTTGGCAAGGACCTCCCCCCAAAAACCAAAGCATGAAGGTATAAGCTTGATTCTTGTGGACATGCATCAAGAAGGTGTTTCGGTAAGTCCAATTCCTTTGTTATCCGGCGCGTCTCCGTTTTGTGAGACCGTATTCGAAGATGCTGTCGCGTCGTCAGAAGATATCATTGGGGGCCTTGACAATGGATGGACAGTTGGTAAGCGATTACTACAGTTCGAGAGATCCACCCATGCTGGTATCAACATTTCGGGATCTCAAGGTGGGCTAACGCAAGATAGTCATTTGCCTGATTTAGTCAGGAAGTATGTGGGAACCTCCGATGGCTTGCTCTCTGACTTTGCAATACGTGAGAGATTATTGAAATATGAAATGAACACAAAGTCTCAGCAAATAACTCAGCGGAGAGCCATTGAAGAATTAGAAGCCCGGGCACCTGCGTTTACCTCCTCAGCGGTTAAATTGACAAATGCTCTCAATATACAAGCTGGAGATGAGATCTTGATGGATGCAATGGGCCCCTCTGGCTACCGATGGGATACCGAAAGTGGAGCAACCGAGAAGGAGCTAGAAGCTTTAAGAAGTTGGCTCTATCAAAAGTCGCTCACAATAGCTGGGGGAACGAAAGAAATTCAATTGAACATCATTGCGAAGCGAGTGCTTGGCCTGCCAGATTGATCCTTATTAAGCATTGGCCGAGAGCGCTGTCTCTCGGCCGTTTTTACTCTCCGCGCGGCGAATTCTACTCATTATCTGGCCCGTTATTTCGTATGACCTCAATCTGGCTTCGTGATTGAAAATAGAGCAATTAAAAATGATCTCGTCAGCTCCCGTGGCTTGCGAGAATTCAGAAATGGCTGCCTCCACGTCTTCGGCGTCACCAACGGCCGAACATTTCGAAATTTGCGAAACAATTTGTCTTTCCGATGCATTCAGTCTTTCTTCGAAGTTTTTTTCGGGCCGTGGCAGCTTTCCTGGATTACCTTGACGAAGACGGATAATAGACTTGATTGAAGAAGTTCTATGAAATAAAGCTGTTTCATGGTCGTCGGCAGCACAAATGTTGAATCCCAAAATCGAATAGGGTTTTTTCAATTGGTCCGAGGGTTTAAAACTGTTCCGATAGATTTCTAGAGCTTGTTGCAAAGCTGCTGGCGCAAAGTGACTCGCGAACGCAAAAGGTAGTCCGAGCATCCCTGCTAACTGAGCTCCAAAAAGACTCGAACCCAATATGTATATTGGGACATTGGTTCCCTCTCCGGGCGTGGCGATTATTGCTTGATCATTTTCAGCAGGCTTAAGGTAGTGCTGAAGTTCAACTACGTTTCTAGGAAATTGACTGACATCTTCTGTTCCGGATCGCCGAAGTGCCAGCATCGTGTTCGGGTCGGTTCCGGGCGCTCGACCTAATCCAAGATCTATTCTGTTGCCGTGCAAAGTTGCCAATGTTCCGAATTGCTCTGCAATAATTAATGGACTGTGATTAGGCAACATAATGCCGCCAGCGCCGACCCTTATATTGCTTGTATTGCTAGCGATGTGACTGATAACGAGCGAAGTCGCAGCTGAAGCTATGCCTCTCATATTGTGATGTTCGGCGACCCAGTAACGCGAATAGCCCCAGCTCTCTGCGCATTGTGATATTTCCACTGATTCGTTTAACGCCTGCTTAGCGTCGCCTCCCTCTTTTATTGGCGCAAGATCTAAAATTGAGAACTTAGTCATTACTCTCCCTTGTGTATTTTCTTGGTTCATTTTCTACTGATCTATTTTAATGATTCTTGTTCCAATATTTCCTCCGCCTAATAGATCAACAAAAGCAGAAGGGGCTGTCGCTAAACCATCAAAAACATCGTTCTCGGGAAAAATCTTTTTCTCCCGGATCAATTGTTTTATTTCTTTTTTCGCAGCTTCATATTCCTTCAGATAATCGAACACTAGGAAACCCTCCATTCTGATTCTTTTATTTACTAATAAGCCTGGGATGCCCCTTGGGCTCCCAGATGGTCGGCTTGTGTCGTATTGTGATACTGCGCCACAGCATACTATTCGCCCTTTTTCTTTCATCCTAAAAAGAGCAGCACCTAAAACTTCGCCACCCACATTGTCAAAATACACGTCGACGCCTTTCGCGCACGTCTCTTTCAATTGCTTCCTGAAATTTTCTGATCGATATGAGACCGCTGAATCGAAGCCCAAACGCCCCGAAACCTTGGCGCATTTTTCCTCGCTGCCTGCAACTCCGACAGTATTGCATCCAACTAGTTTTGCGAATTGACCTACGAGGTGCCCAACACTCCCAGCCGCGGCACTTACAAGCACGGTCTCTCCCGAGGAGGGTTTCCCAATTCGATGAAAACCAAAATATGCCGTCAAGCCATTTGTTCCCAGAGCCCCTAGATAATGTTTCAAATCTATATCATCGACTATCTTTTGACATTGCGCTGCCTTTTGAGAACTATAATCCTGCCAGCCGCTCTGACATACCACTAAATCACCCTTGATGAATTTATCGCTTTTAGATGTTTCTATACGGCACACCCCAGTCGCATTCATTACAACTCCGGTTTGGGGCGCACCCGCATAACTCGCGCTTCCTTGAAGGCCAGCTCGGCTGCCTGCGGCGATTGTCACGAACAGTGTGCGACATAGAACCTCGTTTTCCTCTATTGATGGTATTTGATCTTCCGAAATCTTAAAATTCTTCTCAGTTAAATGCTCTGTGGGCAGGCTATCGATTAATACTCGTCTATTACTCATCTTTAATTTCTCTTAAAACAAATCTTCATCCTTTATACTTACACTCTTCAAGAATTTCGAGCTAAATCCTTCTCAATTTTCCATTTTTATTAGAAGAGCGCCTGAATTTTTTCCATCCATTCTAAAATCTAATATTGCTTCTTCCCTTTTTAAAACCATCAGTTCTCTCATCACCTCTTCCCTTATCATTTTGGATCCCACAATGACTCTTATTTGACGATGTCTCATAATTTGGTTTTGTTCAATAACCTGATAAAGCTTATCTATGGCCTGCTTAACGGTTTCCTTGTTGTGAGCTACATCTAAGGTGAAGGTAGTGTAATTGTACTGATTTTCAATAGCAGAGTCGCATTTAGGGCACGTTTTGCTGCTACTAAAAAGCGACATTCCGCAAAACTGGCAAAGGATCTTTTTTCTTTTGTCCATTTTTGTTCTGTCCCAAACTGATTGTTGAGAGATTACCAGAAATACCCAGTTCTATTTGATAAATGCACTTCCAACGTGACTGTTTGGTAAAGGCCAAGGAAGGCGATTTGCAGAGAGAAAAGTAGAGGATTTTGATTGATAGGAACTCATCTATTATAGTAGCCGTAAACTTCTTCAAGGCGGCGAAAGTATGGTTTACAAATTAAAAAGAAAACTTTTCTTTCTAATCTGCATTGCTGTCTTTTCAGTTTCTTGGGTCTCGGCAGATGAATACAACGGCACGATGGATCTTTTTGAATCCTCGCCTGTTCTCAAGCCCTATTTTGATAATTCCTTCGGATACGCAGTGTTCCCAAGAGTTGGGAAGGGAGGGGTCTTTTTTGGTGCGTCTCATGGGAAAGGTAAAGTCTATAAATTAGGCCAAGTTGTTGGCGCGGTTGAATTAAACGAGTTTACCATAGGGCTTCAGTTCGGTGGGCAGTCCTTCAGCGAAATAATTTTTTTTCAGGATGAACGAGCGTTTGATGAGTTTACCACTGGAGCGTTTGAAATAGATGCCTCGATCTCGGCAGCAGCGGTGACGCTTGGTCTTCAAGCGCAGTTGGGAACTGGCGGAACCTCAGCAAGCACAGGTAAAGGGGCTTCCTCAACGAAACAAGCGGATAATGGCTATAGCAAGGGGTTCGCGATATTCGTTCACCCTCGAGGCGGTCTGATGTTCGAAATATCTGTTGGCGGTCAGGGTTTTGTTTATAAGCCGATAGAGAGCGGAGTAGAGTAAAACGTATTTAAACAGAACCGAGCTAATGCTCTATGACTAGGAAAATAGGTTTCAAATCGATCTTTCTAGCTTACTTTATTGAATTTTCTACCAAACTTTGCGCATATGCTTCGAGTAAAAGATTTAACTTGTTTCCGAAGAGATCGAGCTTTGTTCGAGGCCGTTTCTTTTTCTTTAAACACCGGAGATATCCTTCAAGTTTGCGGCTCCAATGGCAGTGGAAAAACTACTCTCATGAGGACGCTGGTCGGACTTTATAAAAATTATACAGGTTGTTTCGATTGGGACTTGCCAAACCCTCCGCTTTACCTAGGGCATAGACCGGGAATCAATGAAAACTTAACCCCCCTTGAGAACATCAAATGGGTTTTTGAGTTAAATAACCAGCACATCGAGACTGCTGACATGGATGAAGCGATTCGCCAGGTCGGGTTAGCAGAGAATGCCTATACTTGCTGTTCAGATCTGTCTTTCGGACAGAAAAAGAGAGTAGCCCTGGCTCCCTTTTGTGTCGGAAAAAATTCTCTTTGGATAATGGATGAGCCTTTCAGTGGAATTGACGGCATTGGAGTAACTCTAATAGAAAAATTATTTCGAAAGCGCTCGCTCTGGGGCGGCTCCATAATTTTTTCAAGCCACCAGGCAATACCATCAGGGCTTGCCGTCAAAAAACTGGAGCTTCGATGACTTTTTTCTTTAGAACCATTGCTAGAGAATTTTTAAATTATCGCCGTAAACCAGGCTTGTTTTTAAATCCTTTAATCTTCTGCGGTTTGGTGGTTTTTCTTTTTGTTGTGGGACTCGGTCCTGACGAAGCTAAGTTAAATCAAGTAGCATCAATCTTCATCCTCGTTGCTTCTTTGCTCTCGGTGCTAATGTCAGCTGAATCAGCCTTTGATCAGGACTATGAAGAAGGTTCGCTTGAATTAGTAGTTGTGTCTTCAAACTCTCTGTTGATGTATAGCCTCGCTAAGTCCTTGGCTCACTGGATTGTCACCTTTTTGCCCCTTATTTTATTGGTTCCATTCATAGGAATCGGACTTTTCCTTGACGTTGGGCAGATTTGGGTGCTTTGTTTAGGGATTCTGTTAGTCTCTCCAACCATTACTCTGCTTGCGTCGGTTGGGGCCTCGATGACTATAGGTCTTCCTAGAAACGGAGTGCTAGTAGGTATATTAGTCTTGCCATTTTATGTGCCTCCACTGATATTTGTTACAGGTTTATTCGAGGCCGCATTATTAAAACAGAATGTCCTCCCATACGTATACTGGCTTTTAGCGCTGTTTTTTTTGGCACTGGCATTGGCTCCCTCGGCGACGTCCGCTTGTTTGCGGATTGCGGCAGAGGACTAGAACTTTGCTATAGTGGGCAATGGAGATTGAAGGTAATCGGATGTTAGGTTGGTTTCACAGATTGGGTTCCCCGAAGATGTTCTTTGGGATGTCACAAAGTTGGCCAAAGACTTTTGGCCTGCTTTCATTTCTTCTTTTAGTTTTAGGGACTGTTTGGGGTTTGTTGTTTGCCCCTCTAGATTACCAGCAAGGACATAGCGTCAGGATTATGTATGTCCACGTGCCAGCCGCTGCAGTTGCCCAATCCTGTTATTTATTTATGGCTATTTCTGGCGCAGTTTTCTTAATCTGGAATATCAAACTTGCAGATTGGGCAGCAAAGAGCATGGCGCCCATAGGGGCATCACTCGCTTTTCTTGTCCTAATTACTGGAGCGATTTGGGGAAAGCCAACGTGGGGCACGTGGTGGGTTTGGGACGCAAGATTAACATCAACATTGGTTCTGCTGTTGCTGTATCTTGGGATTATTGCGCTGCGAAATGCACTTGAAGAAAAAGGAAATGATGGACGCCCCTGCGCAATTCTTGCTTTAGTTGGCTTAGTAAACTTGCCAATAATAAAATACTCCGTAGATTGGTGGTTTACCCTGCATCAACCTGCAAGCTTCACATTGACAGAAAAACCCAAGATGCCGCCTGAGATGTGGATACCGCTCCTTATAATGGCGGCAGGTTACTACCTTTTCGTTTTCTCAGTCTGGACCTCTCGAATAAGAAACGAGATTGTTTCGAGAGAGAGGAAGACGGCTTGGGCTAGAGCGTGGGCAGGCTCACCGTGATTTTTGAAAATCTTGCAGACTTTTTGTGGATGGAAGGACTAGGAGCTTTTGTATTAGGTGCTTACTTCGTTACTTTTGTTGTTCTTGGAATAAACCTGCTTTTCCCCATGATCAGAGAAAAGAGGTTGCGCTTTGAGTTGCGCAACGAAAATAACGAACTTCGTTCTGATGCAAGGTTTGAAGAATGAAGTTCGGGGTCATGAAGCCGCATCGTCGGCAAAGATTAGTAGTAATTCTTTTCCTCTTAATCACAGTAGGCGGTGGAGTAACTTTTATGCTCATAGCACTAAACGAAAATATCAACTTGTTTTACTCGACCGAGCAGATACTTTCTGGAGCGGCTCCCAAAAATAAGCCTATAAAAGCTGGGGGAATGGTTCTGGAAGGAAGCGTTGAAAGATCACCTCAAAACTTGGAGGTGCGTTTCCTCATAAGCGACATGCAAGGACATTCGGTACCAATAATATACACAGGCATCTTGCCCGACTTATTTCGGGAAGGCCAAGGAGTAGTAACAGAGGGTATGTTAGAGGATTCTGGCAATTTTAGAGCATCCAGAGTGCTAGCAAAGCATGACGAAAACTATATGCCGCCTGAGATCGCTGATATGCTCGAGGAAAAGCATGTTCAGAATAAGTCTTGGAGCGAAATACCATGATACCTGAGCTTGGTAATTTTTCTCTTATGCTGGCCTTGGCCTTGAGTCTTGGCCTCACAATATTCCCCGCCCTTGGGGTGCGCTCTAAGAATATGGTCTTTATGAGAACAGGCTCTTCATTGGCGCTAGGCGTTTTTCTCTTTATGTTAGTCAGCTTTTTTTGCCTTCTCTATGCTTTCGTAAACGATGATTTTACGGTGACATATGTCGCAAATAATTCCAACACAGCGCTGCCACTGCCCTACAAAATATCTGCGATATGGGGGGCTCACGAGGGTTCTTTTCTTCTATGGACTTTAATAATGTCCGGTTGGACGCTTGCGGTTGCGGTATTCAACCGCAGTTTGACCACGGACATCACCGCGCGGGTTTTGGCGGTTTTGGGTGGGTTAAATGTCGGATTTTTAGCTTTTCTGTTATTTGCCTCAAACCCTTTTGAGCGCAGCCTACCTTTTCATCCTCAGGATGGAGCAGATTTAAATCCTTTGCTCCAGGATTTTGGTCTGATTGTCCACCCGCCAATGCTGTACATGGGTTATGTTGGGTTTGCAGTACCCTTCGCTTTAGCGATCGCAACTTTGACCGCGGGCAGGCTAGATAGTGCTTGGGCGCGATGGTCGCGCCCTTGGACCAATGCTGCTTGGGCTTTCCTGACTATTGGTATTACCCTGGGAAGCTGGTGGGCCTATTACGAGCTCGGTTGGGGTGGTTGGTGGTTTTGGGATGCGGTTGAGAATGCCTCCTTTATGCCATGGTTAGTTGGCACCGCACTGGTCCACTCCTTGGCGGCAAGCGAGAAAAGAGGCGTTTTTAAAAGTTGGACTGTGCTCTTGGCGATAGCGGCATTTTCGCTAAGTTTGTTAGGTGCATTTTTAGTTCGCTCGGGAGTTCTAACCTCGGTGCACGCTTTTGCCGTAGACCCCCTGAGAGGTGTCTTTATTCTTGTTTTCCTGATTTTAGTCGTTGGTGGATCTCTCTTTTTATATGCTTTCCGAGGCGGCCTTTCCAAGAATCGGGCAAATTTTTCGTGGCAATCCCGAGAAGCATTTATTCTATCGAACAACCTCCTTCTAGTTGTTTCTGCTGCTGCGATTCTGATAGGGACTCTTTATCCTCTTTTCTATGAGGTGGTGAGTGGTGGGGCAAAGATCTCAGTTGGTCCTCCTTACTTCAATGCAGTATTCGTTCCTTTGATGGGGGTTCTTTTTCTTTTCATGATATTTAGTCCTTTCTCCAAGTGGGGTGATACCAACTTGAGGCTGGTCTTAAGTGAAAACAAGTGGTGGATCTTAAGTGTGATCATAGGCGTGGTAATCACCTCGTTTTTTCTCGGGGATAATGTTTTCTTTAAGGGGCTGCTGCTGAAATTTCTTGCTGCCTTGATACTTTTTTTCTTATTCAAAAATCTGCTTCAAAGAAAAACGAAGTTGTCTGCTTCCTACACTGGCATGTTCTTGGCGCACAGTGGTATCGCTGTCGCAATTTTGGGGGTGGTCGTCACCACATATTACTCTGAAGGTAAAGACGTGCGTATGGAGCCTGGTGATAAACTAGACTTATCGGGTTACCAATTTGAATTTTTTGGAGTTGAAAAGGTTAGAGGGCCGAATTATTTAGCTGATCAAGGCGAGATTTTGATTACTCGCGATGGCAAAAAAGTTGCGATTCTGAGACCGGAGAAACGTTTTTATCCAGTCGCACAAGATGTAATGACTGAGGCAGCGATGCACGTAACGCCCTTTAGAGACCTCTACATTGCGCTTGGGGAACCGGTTGGTGAGAAAGCCTGGGCAGTTAGGGTTAACGTAAAGCCATTTGTTCGCTGGATCTGGTTTGGTGGTTTGCTCATTGCGCTTGGTTCGTTTATCACTCTTTTTGATGGTCGCTATCGCGCCATAAAAGAAAAAAAAGCGAGGCTTTTCTCTGCGGAAGTAGCGACATGAGTTTTCAAAAAAGTCTGTTTATTCCACTCGCAGCATTCTTGTCAATGACAATTTTTTTAGGCTTTGGGTTTCAGTTGGAGAATGCAAAGGTTCTTCCGTCGGCGCTTATTGATAAACCGCTTCCCAATTTCCAACTCCGGGACTTGCAGTCAGGACAGATGTTAAGAAGTGCTAGCGACCTCATTGGGGAAGTAGCACTTATTAATGTTTGGGGCACATGGTGCCCTAATTGTGTAATTGAACATCCCGAATTGTTAAAGATTAGTAGAGAACAAAATGTCAAGATTTTCGGGATTAATTATAGAGATAATGACGATGAGGCAAAAACTTGGTTAAGAAAATATAAAGATCCTTACGTGTTCTCTGTCTCAGACGACCAGGGAACGTTAGCTATTGATCTTGGCGTATATGGAGCTCCCGAAACTTTTGTAATCGATAAAAACGGGGTTATACGGAAAAGACACGTTGGGCCATTGAACGCCAAAGTTTGGGAAGAGGAACTTAAACCGATAGTGGACCATCTTAAGGGGCTTGAGGAGTGAAATTTGTATGGGTGATTTTTGTTTTTTTGGCCTCCAGGGAACCTTTGCTAGCTTCTATCGACGCTTATCCCTTTCCTAATAAAGAACTCACGGGCAGGTACGAGGAATTAATCTCCGAGCTCCGATGCCCCCAGTGCTTAAATACCAACCTCGCTGGTTCCGATGCAATGATAGCTCAGGATTTGAGGCGCGAGGTGCACCGTATGCTCATTGAAGGCAAAACTAATGAAGAAGTTTTGGACTTTATGTACTACCGGTATGGAGACTTCGTTCTTTACGATCCAAGGTTTGATTTGAAGACATTAATTCTCTGGTTGAGTCCTTTTCTTCTGTTTATCGTGTCTGGGTTTATTTGGCTGAAAACGGTAAGGACAGAAAAAGAGACCCTGCCTTGGGAAGAGGAAGACCAAAAGAAGTTCAACGAAATTCTCGAATCTAGGGTTGACTAGTGTTTTACTTCCTCGTGTTCTCGATGATGATCATTTCAGGTTTATTTGTTGTTGCCCCTCTTATTTTTAGACCGTCAGCTGGGATCGAGCGCCAAGATATAAATATTTTGATTTTTCAGGAACGACTAAAAGAAATAGAGGATGAGGATCCAAACAATGCCCCTCAGCTAAAATCTGAGCTAAAAAGAGAGCTTGTAGCTAACGCAGCGAGAGAGGATCTGCCTTTAACAGAAATAAATTCAGGCAAGACAAGTCTAGTTGTCTTATCCATTCTGCTGCCTTTAATTTCTGCTTTTATTTATTTCGATGTGGGTTTCGGACAAGGTTCTATTCCAGATGTTCACCTAGCAAAAAAGCTTGCTAACAGCGATTCCTCGGATTTGCCAAGTTATAGGCTTTTTATTCAAGAAGTCGAGGAGCGCGCTGAAACTAAACCCGATGATCAAGATCTCAAATTCCTTTTGGCAAGAGGATACTCAGAATTAGGGGATTATGACAAGGCGGTCCTTAAATATCGGGAGCTATTGATATCTTTTCCCCGCGACCCAGGCCTTCTCTCTAATTACGCGGGCGCACTCTTTGTTGCCAGCAATAGAGAGATGACTGAGCCGGTTTTGAGAGCTGTAGATAACGCCCTTTCAGCCAATCCAATGGATGTGGCAATGATGGAAATTAAAGCAATTGCATCTATGGCTGACAAAGATAAGGCTTCTGCTCTTGCATGGTTTCAGAAGGCTCTGGACACAGGTCTAGTTGGCCAGAGAGCCGAGCTCATAAAAGGTGCGATGCGAAGATTAGCTGAACCGGGCGATAAAGAAAGTGGTCTCAACGAAAGAGAAGGTGGTGACTTTAAAGAAGAAGAAAAACGCGGCCGCCAACTTCGGATCCAAGTTGATCTCGCTAGAGATATTCCTAGAAGTGTTGGCGCCCGGGTTTATGTCTATGCCAGAGCGGCAAACGGACCCCCAATGCCTCTGGCAGTTAGACAAATCAACCCTGATTTATTACCGAAAACCATCGTTTTGGATGATTCAATGGCTATGGTTGATGGGATGGGCCTAGCTAACTTTGATGAGGTGGTAATTATTGCTCGGTTGTCTCAGTCGGGATTGGTCGCCCCCGAGATTGGAGATTATGAGGCGGTTTCACCGATCGTTAATTTGAAAAAAGACCCTGGAATAATCGTGTTAAATTTAAAAAACGCTATTTCTGAGTGAACCAAAGTCATGTCACTCATTCAAACTCCAGCTGCTATTGTTTTGGGGCTTTATTGGTTTTCTTATTTTTTTGAACCAAAAAATCTTTTAATTGCCGATTGCCTTTTAGGCTTGTATTGTTTGGTTTCATAAAAATAAAGGTGACCAAGTGAGCGCAGACGGAATATGGAATTGCAAAATAAACTCTCCTATGGGTACTCAGGAAGGTAAAATGACCTTAGTCACTGACGGAGAGACTTTGTCAGGGAAGATGGAAGGGCCGCAAGGCACTCAGGAATTTGATGGAGGATCAGTTGCCGGTGGCAACCTCTCTTGGAAAATGGAGATGACATCTCCGATGCCTATGACGCTAGAGGTTTCTGCCAGCGTCGATGGGGATGAGATCAGCGGAAATATTAAGCTCGGAGCTTTTGGGGATGCGTCTTTCACTGGAACAAGAGAGTAAATTGAGTGGTTCAGGGATTGCGAAACGTTTAGAGTGACTCACAGTTTCGTGTTTTGAGAGGAGAGACTAGGAATGCATGACGTTATAATCAAAAATGGGCTTGTTGTAGATGGCCTTGGCAGCGAACCTCGAGAGGCTGATGTTGTAATAGATGGTGGCACGATAGTCTCGGTCGGCAGCTCAACTAAAAAAGCCAAAAAAGAGATCAACGCAAAAAATCATCTCGTGACGCCGGGATTTGTAGATTTGCATACCCATTTGGATGCTCAGGTCGGTTGGGATCCATTGCTCACTCCGATCAGTTGGCACGGGGTTACTACAGCTCTTTTGGGGAATTGTGGAGTTACTTTTGCTCCTTGCAAGCCCGATGATCGCGAATTCTTAGCATCGATGATGGAAACAGTAGAGGATATTCCGAGAGAGGCAATAATGGACGGGCTATCCTGGAACTGGGAGCATTATGGAGAGTATCTTGACGAAGTAGAGAAGCTAGAGCCTGCAATAAACGTGGCTGGCATGATTGGACACTGTGCGCTCAGATACTATGTCATGGGTGAGAGAAGCATAGAAGAGCAGGCAACTGATGCAGAAAAGCAAAAAATGGCTGCCATTGCTGGTCAAGCCATTGCTGATGGCGCGGTTGGTTTTTCCACCTCTCGGTTCCTGGGTCACTATATTCCCGACGGGCGTCATGTCCCTGGAACCCATGCTGAGCACTCAGAATTAGTGGAGATAGCGAAGGAAGTGGGAGCAAGAGGCGCCTTGATGCAAAATGTTACAAATTTTGCAGGAGATTTCCAAGGTGAAATGGAGCTTGTTCGCAAGGAAGCGGAAAAAGCTCGAGTTCTTTTTAGCCACGGAACGGGACGAACAACAAGTTATGGCGATAAAGTTGATGCGATAGTTTCTGGAATGCGGTCTGATGGCTTGGACGTAAACGCAATATGCATACCGAGGGCTTCGGGTTTCGTTTCAGGTATTCAGGCTACGCTCCCTTGGCGCGGTGGAGCATGGGACGAGTTAGCTAGATTGCCTTTTTTGGAAAGGGTTGCGAAATTAAAAGACGTGGAATTTGCAAATAGTCTAGTTAAGTGGGCGGACGAGCACAAATCTCTTATTAGCCCAAATCAGATCTATTATCTTGGTTCTGGGGAAACACCAAATTACACCGGGACCATAGATGATAGCTTGGCTTCTCAGTCAAAGCGTCAAGGAGAAAGCCCGGCCCAAACTTTCTTAAGGATATCCAGAGAGACTAATGGGAAGGCTCTGTTTACGTTGAGATTTTTTAATCAAAATATAGATGCGGTTGCGAAGGCTATTTCGAGCGACTTCTGTTTGCCGAGTTTAGGAGATGCTGGTGCCCATGTCGGAC
>CAJYCI010000011.1 GCA_913428515.1 uncultured Gammaproteobacteria bacterium
GAAAGTTACCAAAAAAAAAAGATTTTTACATCACTAAAATCGATAATTTTTTTTCGTTTCGATAGACTTGAGCTTATGTTCCTAATATCAGGTTTTTACACGTGAGATGTTTTCTCTTTTGAGGCTCTGGATGAACCATTCGATCTATTTTTTTTGCTTCCTGTTTTTAGTTTTTTCAAATGGCTTGAACGCTGCCTCGCAGGAGGGCGCATTCTCTAGCAAGGGAATGATCGTTAGCCGTTCTAGTCTCGCTTCTGATGCGGGTTTAGAAATAATGCGTCAGGGCGGGAACGCGGTAGACGCTGCGGTCGCCACTGCTTTCGCTCTTGCAGTTACTTACCCGTCTGCGGGCAATCTCGGTGGTGGCGGGTTTGCTTTAGTTCGGTTGCCTAATGGACGGATCTTTAGCCTGGATCATCGAGAAACGGCTCCGAATGCATCTCACAGAGATATGTATCTGGATGAGGAAGGAGAGCCTAACAAACATCTTTCTAGATCCAGTGCGCTCTCGGCCGGGGTGCCCGGTACTGTTGATGGGTTGCTCACTTTGTTAGACCGGTTTGGAACCATGCCGAGAGAGAAAGTAATCCTGCCTGCAATCAGACTAGCCCGAGACGGGTTCCCCGTTGATTTTTTTCTTAGCAGGCATATAAAGAGGTACGGAAAAAAACTTAAAGATTATGAGAGTTCGAAGAAAAAATTTTTGAGAGATGGAGCACCATTGTCAGAAGGGGACTTGTGGATCCAACCCGATCTAGCGAAAACTCTGCTTTCAATTGCAGAAAACGGTCGAGATGGCTTCTATGAGGGGAAAGTAGCTAAGCTTATTGTTGCCGAAATTAGGGCCAGGGGAGGAATAATTACCCTCAAAGATTTGAAAAGTTATAGCTCTGTTTGGCGTGATCCCATAGGTATTGATTATCGCGGAAACCGAATTTGGACGATGGGGCCGCCTTCCTCCGGTTTGCTGATTCTGCAAATGCTCAACATGATGGAACCTTTTGATCTACAAAAACTAGGCTGGGGTAACTCGAAACTGATTCACCTGATGATAGAAGCTGAGAAAAGGGCATACGCTGATCGGGCAGAGTACCTGGGAGATCCCGATTTTTTTGATGTCCCGCTCGAAATACTCACCAGCAAAAAATACGCAAAAAAAAGGTTCCAAGGCTTTGAATGGGATCGATTATCTGAGAGCGAGCAAATTAGTCATGGGGAAATTAAAAATCGAGAGAGCCGAGAAACTACTCACTTTTCGGTCATGGGTTCCGACGGCATGGCCGTTTCGTTAACTACAACCTTGAACAGCCCTTATGGAAACAAAATAGTTGTCTCCGGCGCTGGTTTTCTCCTAAACAATGAGATGGACGATTTCTCGATTAAGTCTAATGTTATGAACCAGTTCAACCTGATTGGGAGAGAAGCGAATTCTATTGAACCCAATAAGAGAATGCTAAGCTCTATGTCGCCTACCATAATAGTGAAAGATGATTTGCCTATATTAGTTACAGGATCTCCTGGCGGCTCAACAATTATCACGACTGTCCTGCAAGTGATCATCAATTTCTTAGATCATAAAATGCCTTTACAAGACGCTGTTGGGTTCCCTAGATTTCATCATCAGTGGAAACCAGACACTATCTTGTACGAGAGGGGTGCTTTTTCTCCAGACACTCGCGAAAACCTGGAAAGATTAGGCTATAAGGCGTTTCGCGCTTGGACTTTCGGAGGAGGCATTGGCGACGCTAATTCTATTTCTTTCGATGGTTCCTTAATTCAGGGAGTAAAAGATCCTAGGGCGAGTGGCGGAACTGTCGGTTTATAAAAAGCAGAAAACAGAAATGACAAATTTAAACGTCCAAGGGTTTAAGGCCTACGATATTCGGGGAGAAGTCCCTGAACTTATCAACAATTCTGTTGCCTACGCGATTGGTAGGGCTTTCTCGATCTTCTCAGGCGCGAAAACGGTGGTCGTTGGTCACGATATAAGGCTCTCTGGGATCGATTTATCTGATGCGCTCACTGAGGGTTTGAGAGACGGCGGTGTTAATGTTTCCTATATTGGCTGCTGCGGCACAGAGGAAATTTATTTCTCTACTGAGTATTACGGATTTGATGGCGGAATCATGGTTACTGCAAGCCATAACCCAAAAAATCACAACGGGATGAAAATGGTGAAATCCGGATCCAGGCCGATCAGCATCGATTCCGGGTTGATGGAAATTAAAGAAATTGTTCGTCAAAACTCATTTTCTAATTCTCCCCCAAAGCGAAGAGGCAGCTTATCTTTCTTAGACCATCGCTCAGACTATCTTGATAAAATACTGAGCTTCAGCCGGGGGCATAAAAAAGAGCATCTTAAAGTATTGGCTAATCCAGGAAATGGCTCAGCTGGGCTGGTTCTGGACCCACTTAAAAAGTTGTTAAATTTTGATGTGATCACGATCAACGACAATCCTGACGGTAATTTTCCAAACGGCGTACCGAATCCGCTTTTGGTTGAAAACAGAGAATCTACGGTTAAGGCCGTCCGAGACGAAGAAGCAGATCTGGGAGTAGCGTGGGATGGTGATTTTGACAGATGTTTTTTCTTTGATGAAGCTGGTGAATTTGTAGAAGGTTATTACTTAGTGGGTTTGTTTGCTAAAGCCTTGCTTCAAGAAAATCCCGGAGAGAAGATAATTTATGATCCGCGTTTAGTTTGGAATACTTTGTATATGACTGAGTCCTTGGGAACTCCTTTACAAAGTAAAGCGGGGCACGCCTTTATAAAAGAAAAAATGAGAGAAGAAAATGCAATCTATGGTGGAGAAATGAGCGGACATTATTACTTTAGAAACTTCGCTTATTGTGACAGCGGAATGATCCCGTGGCTCCTTTTAACTGATATCATGTCCAAAGAGAGTGCGTCCTTAAGTGGGCTAGTAAGTGAATGTCGCTCGATGTTTCCTTGTTCCGGGGAGATAAATTTAAAAGTAGAGGATGTTCATTTATCTTTAGAAAAAGTAAGAAATCATTTTAGTGGAGGTGCGCAAAAGATAAGTCTGGTTGATGGGATAAGCTTAGATTTTAAGGAGTGGCGCTTTAATTTGAGGGGATCAAATACCGAACCGTTGCTTCGGCTAAACGTCGAGGCTAGAGAGAATACAGAAATTATGGAAGAACAAACGGAGCTATTAGTTTCATTCTTGAGGGAGAATTGCCAATGAGTTGGTTAGGAAAGATGCTCGGCGGCAGCCTCGGTTTTGTTTTTGGTGGTCCTCTGGGTGCAATACTCGGAGCAACTTTGGGGCATCACGCCTTAGATTCTGGCAGAAGTATGTCCTCAGAAGAAAATCGGCAGACCCTTTTTTTCCTGGCTACATTCTCTATGTTGGGAAAATTGAGCAAGGCTGACGGAAAAGTTTCTGTCGAGGAGATAAGGGTGGTTGAGCAATTGATGGATCGAAACTTAAATCTTTCCAGCGATGCTAGAAAATTTGCAATTGATATTTTTAATGAAGCTAAAAATTCAGAAGATCAGTTTCGAGACTACGCTATTCAATTCTATGAAGAGTTTAGTGATTCAAAGGAGGCGCTTTTTCAGATGGTCGATCTGCTGCTTACCCTGGCTAACGCAGATGGAGTCATGCACCCGGCAGAAGAGAAATTAATAGCGGAAGCGGTAGTTATATTTGGCCTCGATCAACAATATTCCCAGCTTAAGGCACCGTATTCCAATAGTGACGAACTGGAAAAGTCTCTAAAGATCCTTGGTGCTGCCGAAAATGAATCTTTTTCTGAAATAAAGAAAAAGTATCGTCGTTTAGCGATGAAGCACCACCCAGATAAAGTGCAAGCCCAAGGGGTCTCGCCAGAACTAGTTGCAGTCTCAGAAGCACGTTTTAAGGAAATCCAGCATGCATTTGACATTGTAGAAAAGCGACTGAATTAAGGGTCTAGGCGCTTTTAGAGCATTTCCTAAATCCCGGACCATTTTTTATGATGCTGCGCTTAATTTTGGAGAGGATATTGTCTCATGGTGAAGAGCTGGAGAGATTAATATAATTGCCGTCAGTGCTTTTCAGCAAAAATAAAAGGTCAAGAACAATATTTCCTGCTTCTACCAAGAAGGGATCTCTCTCTTCAAAGCTAATTTCTTTTTCTTCACCATTTTCACCTACTGGGTTCTTTTCGCTTTCGTCGAAATTTCCCGATTTTTTTTCATTGGTTTTTCCTGTTTCATCGATACCAGAAATTGACGTCAAAAGATCTTGTCCCAGAGCTGCTCTTTTTTCATTCTCTAAATTTAACCAGAAATTATCTCGATCGTCTTTCTGCGATCTCCTATCTAAATTATTCAGAGAGACATAATCTGCGTTTCGGGAAGTCTTTCGGTAATCATAAGCTGCGTTTTGATAGATGAATTCTGGGTTTTGCTTGACTCTTTTATTATGAAGGACTCTTAGTGGCGAGATAACTTTAGAGATGCCTCTTTTCCTTACATAACGGCCAATAATCCTATCCCATGGGAGGGGTTTTTCTAAAGTGCTCTCGCCTACGATTTCAGGGTCATAATTAAAGGGAAATTTTATGTCAGGAGAGATCCCCCTTTCTTGGGTGCTGTCCCCAGAAACTCTATAAAATTTTGCTTGCGTAAGCTTGAGTTGCCCCCTCTCTAGAGGGAACAAAGATTGCACGGTTCCTTTCCCAAAGGTTGCATTCCCAATAATTATTCCTCGCTCGTAGTCTTGTATCGCACCGGCAAAGATCTCGGAAGCGGAGGCACTAAGTCGATTTACAAGGACGGCAAGAGGACCATCATAAATTAGCCCGGGAGATCGATCTCTCAGAATGTCTACCCTATTGTTTTTCATTCTTATTTGCACGACCGGGCCTCTATCGATGAAAAGCCCTGTCAGTGTTCGCGACTCCTCTAATGATCCGCCCCCGTTGCCTCTTAGATCTATTACAAGCCCGTCTATCTGTTTTGCAGTTAGATCTTGAATAAGTTTTGAAACGTCTCGTGTGGTGCTTCTATAATTTTTCTCGCCTCGTTGGATGGCTTCGAAATCAACGTAGAATGTTGGTATTGAAATTACGCCAACTTTCCGTGTTCGGTTTACCGTTCCAGATTCTGTATCTGTCTCCGGGATGCCTATCTCTAGGACCTCAGATTTCGCGGTTTGTTCCTCTAATTCAACCTTTTTTCTAGTTATTTTAATTTTCTTTGAAATGGTGTTCAGTTCATTCGCCGATAATATCTCCAACGTTACAACAGTGTTTTTTTCTCCCCGAATGAGATTAACAACCTCATCGAGTCGCCATCCGATGACATCTACGATGACTCCGTCAGTTCCTTGCCCAACTCCTGTGATCCTATCATTAGGGTGAAGAGATCCGGACTTGTCGGCCGGACCGGAAGGTACCAGTTCTACTACTTTTGTGTACTCGTCTTCTGTCTGAAGAACCGCACCAATACCTTCTAATGATAAACTCATATTAATATTGAAGTTTTCAAACGTCTTAGGGGAAAGGTATTGTGTGTGTGGGTCAAAGCTTCTTGCATATGAATTTATATAAATCTGGAATACGTCTTCACTATTAGTTTGCTCAGTTATTTTAATTCGATTTTGAAATCTCTTGATCAGGATGTCTGCTATCTCGTTATTCTGTTTTCCAGCAAGTCGCAAGTTTATGATGCTATCCTTTAAGCGCTTGCGCCAAAAATCATCTAAATCCGCTTGCTGTGATTTCCATTCAGCTTTGTCTCGATTAGTTAGCAAGCGCTCATCGATAGTCAAGTCAAATTGGTCTATACCAGTTTCTAGAATCGCGATAATTCTTTTGAACTGAGAAACGCTTAGGAAAAGAAAGCGGTTAAAGATATGAAAAGCCGGGCTAACGTCTCCGATTTCCAAAAGCTCGTCTAACTCTGTTTTGAAGCGAGAAAACGCTACGATGTCTTGATTCAGAAAAAAACTTTTTCCTGGATCTAGATTTGTTATATATTCTTCGAGCAATCTTTCTGAAGAAGAATCATTAAGGATTACGTCTCGATAATGACGTTCCCGGAGGGCAGCGAGTATGCTTATTGTTGTTTTCTTGTGCGCTTCTAAAGGGGATAGCAAGGTGGTGGAGGTCTTGTTAGATACTTTTCGTCTGTTCTCTTGTCTTAGAGAGTTGTTCGCAAAAAGAACAGTGTTTGAAGGCTTTAATTTTATCTCGCTTATTGGCATTGGCACGGAAATGCTATGATCCTCAGCAATCCCAGAGGCTGAAGCCAATAAAAACCAATATCCGAAAAATAGAATTTTTTTGTTCATTTTTTGGGGAGCGCCGAGAAACACACTAAAGTTTAGATGTGCTTTTGAGTATGATCAAGTTAACTTTTTGTTATAAAAACTCTAATCTTTATTGAATTTTAAAAAATATACAGTACGCTTTCCTCGTATTGAAATGTAGTCGGACGCGAAATGCCTTAAATCGTATTTTTTCAATATGATCCAGCCAATTCGCCACCGACTTGCCATTGAGTTTAAACGCTTGGTCGAAACTAATAGACAAACCCGCGGTGTTGGTTTTCGGCCCAGCAAAAACCGGAGTTTTGATCATCGGAGCTTACGAAGATGAAATCAAATGATTTGCGTAAGTTTTTGTCTTCTTCGACTTTCGCCGTTGGCTTTGTTCTTTCTGCTGTTTATTTCTTCGACGTTAAGCTGTCAGAGGTCGCCAGATTTTTTTTCTCCTCGGGGTTGCTCGTGCTCGCTATGATAGTACTTGCATTGGTAATCTTCTTGGTAATGAACAGATTTCGAAAGAATAGAAAACGGTTATTTGATTTAAAGGCCGACGACCCGTAAGAACCATGGCTTTTCTAATTGAGATCTTTAAAAAATCGGTCTTTCCGTGGAACGTAGAAGTTGCTGTAATCTAAGGAGAATGCAATTTTCCTGGCCCTTCCAGCGATTTGTTCTCTGGGAATTAAGCCGATATTTCTTGAATCTATGCTCGAGTTGCGGTTGTCCCCCAACACATAATAGTAGCCTGCTGGAATATCGACTTGTTTGGGGGAGTTCGATGTCTGATTAGGTTTTTTTTGGAGCATGATGGGATGCTCCGCGTCCTCAAAGATTTCAAGCGCGAAGTGATTTTTCGTTCGACTGTATAGGTCTAAATGATTAAAAAATCCCTTCTGAAGAGGTTGATAATGAGCCTGGACTTTGTTGACTAGTACTTTATTGTCGAGAACTTCAATGGTTTCTCCAGGCAGACCCACTATTCTTTTTATCAACAGGTGAGAACTGTTTTGTTCTCTAAAGATCACGATTTCGCCCCTTGACGGATTTCCTGTTTTGATGGCTTTCCAATCTGTTAAAGGTAATTCAAAGTCGTAAGCACTTTTTTCTACAATTACTCTATCTCCTTCGATAATAGCCGGGTTCATTGATCCGGTGCTGACATGATTCCAGTCAAGGATAGAGGATCTAAATGCAACTATACCCATAATGATGAATAATAAGAGTCTGTATTCCTGAAAAAAATTTCTCGTTAAACCGATGAGTTTGCTTATTTTTTATTCCCTAAGGTTGAAATTCGAAGAGTGAGTTTAAAGTATGCTGTTAAAGAAACCCAAATTTTGATTGCACACGGGCCTTTAACTAAAGACTAGTTTTGAAAACGCCTAAGTAGTTTTATCACTTCGCTAATAAATAGGGGTTTGTACTCCCTGTAAACACAACTTGAGTGGGGTGTGATCATCACTTTTTCGTTGCCCCATAGCTGCGAATTCCTTGGAAGCGGTTCTGTGTCGGTAACATCAAGGAAGACTCCACCGAGATGATCGATTGTCGATTCTAGTGCCTCTGATTCGAGAGCGTTCCCTCGGCCGAAGTTGTAGAGAAATGCACCGGGCTTGCACAAGAGCAATAATTGTTCGTCTAAAAACCCTTTATCAATATCGTTTCCAGGCAGAATTAAAATGATGTGGTCTGCCTTTGGCAGCAGGGCGGATAAAAATTCAATTCCAAAAACCCCTTTTTCTTTCTCTTCATTTCCTCCCGACCGATTAATCGCCAAAACATTCAATCCCATCCGTTTGAACAGAGAGCTGCAATGTTTTCCAATATTTCCATGACCTATTATTAGTAGAGTTTGATTTTTCAGTAACCTGCATTGGCTCTGTATATTTCGGTCCCAAGCTCGGTTTTGATAACCCCTTACCATCAAGTTCATCTTTTGATTCATGAAAAATACCGCTCCGAGAATAGATTCCTCCATCATTTCACCATGGAAGGTTCCATAGAAAACTGATACTTCATTTGCCGGGTCGGACTCGACCCAATCGTTGCCGGCAGCGGGAGTAATTACTGCTCTTAAGTTCGGGAATAGTTCGTAATCTTTTGAAGAAAGGTTCCAGGTAAGTAGAAGCTTTGCTTGTCGACCTGATTTTTTCAGAGACTCATAGTTCGCGTAGCTTTTAATCTTAGCTCCTGGAAATGCTTCTCTTATGGATTTGTAGTCTTCGTCCTTGAAGTCAAAGGCCTTAATTGAGCTACGAAGGCATGCATGTATCTCCTTCATTTGCTCCTAAACCTTTTTATTTTTGTAATAAAGAATCATCTTGCTTTCGTTGTCTTTCTCTTAACTCAAGCCCTTTTAAGTGTGTTTCTACCAGCTTACGTTCGTTATCATACACGCTGATAACCGCATCATCTTTTTGTACTACGACTTTTCCGTCTGCTTTTCGCCGAAAAATACTGTTGGGTGATTTTGAGTTAGCGATAGACAAATTAATATTGAAATTCTGGCAATTTTATCGTTATACCCTCGAGATCTTCTGTCACGGGAATGCAGCAGCTCAATCGTGAGTCTTCGGTACGATCTGGGTTAAGATCGAGCATTGACTCCTCGATCTCAGAGGGTTGGTCTAGTTTTGCTCTCCATACTTGATCAATCAAAACGTGACATGTTGCGCACGAACATTCTCCTCCGCAATCGGCATCGATACCAGGCACTAAATTTGTGACTGCAGCCTCCATTAGGCTGCTGTCGTTGGCCCCGCTTACTAAATGTTCCGTTCCATTGAACTCAATAAATCTAATCGTCGCCATTTTCCCACTCAGTAAATTTAATTTTTCTTATCCGTCAGTTTAACATTTTTTTTAAGTCGTAGTTCACATCTGATAGTTGTTCAGGGTCAGCCCTTTTTCCATAAAGTTGTTTAGCTAACATGAACTCTTTTGGACTATTTACAGCATCTACGGCCACAATTTTTTCATTGCTAAGATAAAAAACTGCAAATTTTTCTTCGGATACTTCTCCGCGAACGATACTTGTTTCGCCATCTGCTGAAAATCCTAGCATTTGCAGTTTCAGATCGTATTGGTCGCTCCAAAACCAGGGGATCGTCGAATATTTTTTGTCTCCCCCCAAAATATTATTTGCCGCGACTCGCGCCTGTTCCATCGCATTTGGCACCGACTCCAGTCTCAGCCTTCTATTCAAGATTGGGTTCGGATGGTTTGAGCAATCGCCAATTGCATACACGTTTCTTGCGGAGGTTTGACAATTCTCGTTAACAAGAATTCCATTTTCGCAGTCGATACCAGCTTTCTGTGCCAGTTCCGAATTTGGCAGTATTCCGATCCCCACAATTACCATGTCGGATTTAAATGTTTTTTCCTTAGTAATGACGCTCGAAACGGAACCTTCGCCTTCAAAACCCTGCACCTGTGTGCTGCAGCGGATGTCTACTCCTTTTTTTGCATGAAGAGCATGGTAGAATTCGCTCATCTTTTCTGTTGTGACTCTTTTTAAGATCCTGCTTTCCATCTCTAATATGGTGACTTTCAAACCGAGGATGGTGGCTACGGCAGCCACTTCGAGGCCAATATAACCACCACCAACTATACAAATTTCTTTTGCCGTTTTCATTTCGTTCCGAATAGCATCCACGTCTTTAAGTGATCGAAGGTAATGAACCCCATTAAGCTCGTGTCCCGGAATAATTAGCTCTCTCGCTCTCGATCCTGTAGCGACTACTAAATTATCGTACTTAAACGTTTCTGATAGTGTGGTCGATATTGTGTTTTGCGCGAGGTCTATTTCCTCTACCTTAGCACTCAAATTAACAGCTATATTTTTACTGTCGTAAAATTCTGCTGGTCTCACCAAGGTTTTTTCAACACTTATTTTTCCTGCTAAATAGTCCTTTGAAAGCGGCGGCCGCTGATACGGAAATTCTGACTCTTCGCCAAATATCGTGATGGGGCCTTCGAACTTCTCTTGACGCAAGCTAGCTGCTGTTTGGGCGGCTGCTTGTCCTGCTCCAATGATTACTACTCCTGCCATTTTGTCTTGCTTCCTTCTATCTTGCTTCGCTGATTGGCTGTATTCTTTAACCGAATACATAATTTTTTGGGTAATTAATGATGTTGGATTATAACAAAAAAGAAATAGAAGCATCCGTATTTCGACGGTTGGTTGCTCATCTGCAAGAAAATACCGAAGTTCAAAACATTGACCTTATGGATTTAGCTGGATTTTGTCGTAATTGTCTTGGAAAGTGGTACAAGGCGGCTGCTGAGGAGAACGGCGTAGATATGGATTATGATGCCGCTAGGGAGATTATTTATGGAATGCCGTACGTGGAATGGAAAGATAAGTATCAAAAATAGCGTAATGGCCTTGACGGATTTTTTAAATGCGGAGTGAAAAACTAAACCGCCATTTTTGCTGTAATGGGTTCATGGTGCTCGTACTCTCTAAGATATAAATCCTCTAGTAAAAAGTCGTCAATTTCTCTCTGTCCTCGTTTTTCAATACACAACTCAGGCAAGGGGTTGGGTTCTCTTTCTAATTGAAGCTTGACTTGATCTAGTGCATTCAAATAAATATGGGCGTCTCCGATGGTGTGAATGAACTCAGCTGCCTCAAGATTTGTGATCATGGCGATCATATGCAAGAGCAGCGAATAGGATGCAATGTTGAAGGGGACGCCTAAGAACATGTCTGCTGACCTTTGGTACATATGCAAAGAGAGTTTATTATCCGAGACGTAAAACTGGAAAAAGTTATGGCACGGGGGTAAAGCAACTTGCTCTGATCCTGTTTCTCCTGGATTCCACGAATTCACTATTATTCTTCTGCTGTCGGGGTTTTTTCTTATTAAGTTGATCGCATCCTGTAATTGATCAACTACTTTTCCTTCCGCCGTGATCCATCTTCTCCACTGGCATCCGTATACTCGTCCCATCTCTCCCTCAAGAGTTTTTCCAGTTCTTTTGGAGTAGTCCTCATAGTTCGCATCCCATATGCGGTTTTCTGGATAGATAGCTTTTAGTTCTTTAAGGTTGGAGGATCCAGATATAAACCACAATAATTCCGAAACCATGACCTTCCATGCAAGTTTTTTTGTGGTCACGGCTGGGAAACCATCAGACATCCTATATCGTTCCTGAAGACCGAAGATAGATTTTGTTCCGACTCCGGTTCTGTCTGTTTGATCTGTGCCCTCTATGAGCACCTTCTCCAATTGATTCAGGTACTTTCTCATTCAGCCACACTTGCTATCGCCGCAGTTGAGACAGGTCAAACACCCGTCCATCATCACTACAGCTTTGACGTTACATTTAGAACACAACTCGGATCCCGCTGGGTATCCGGATTCCTTAGGATCTAATTGATCTGAGTTTGCGCTGTTCAGTAGTAATCGCTTCTCTTCAATCAGCGATCTATGTTCTTTGCTTAACTCTTCAGGTTTTATCAACCCGATTTTTTTCATATGCGTCTCTAAAACCTCGCCAATTTCCGCAACCAGGGAGGGCATGAACCTCCCACCTTTCTTAAAATACCCGCCTTGCGGATCGAAGACCTGTTTCAGTTCTTCGGCTAGAAAGACAGAGTCGCCGCCCTTGCGGAAAACTGCAGATATCACCCTGGTCAGAGCAAGTATCCACTGGAATTGCTCCATGTTTTTCGAGTTTATAAAAATCTCGAAAGGGTGTTCTTGCTCATGCTCGGTTCCAGGATTCAGGAGCATGTTGTTGATAGTGATGTACATAGCGTGGTCTGATAGGGGGGTTTTTATCTTATACGTATAACCTTTCAATTCTCCCGGCCTATCTATTTCTTCATTCATTAGCTCCTTTATCGGTGAGCTATCCAGGTTGGCTGCTTCTGCCTTTTTTATTGAATACCCAACAATCTTACTGTCTATTTTCTTTGTCATTCTTTTATGTTTTTCCTATGTTTGGCGCGCATCAAAGCCTTAAGGTTTATCTGAAAACAGGAAACTAAAATTTTCCGTAATATCCCTCTTTCATTGCATCGAAGAGATTAGCCGCCGAATGCAGCTCTCCGTCATATTCAATTTCTTCATTTCCTTTGACTTCAACCTTTTCTCCGTTCTCTAGTTCGAATAGATAGGTTGTATTTTCTAAATCTTCATCTTTTACCAGCACACCTTGAAACGCTTCCGGATTAAAACGAAAGGTTGTGCACCCCTTCAGCCCTTTCTTAAAGGCATGAAGGTATATGTCTTTAAAGTCTTCGAAGCGATAATCGGTAGGAACATTGGCTGTTTTAGATATAGATGAATCTATCCATTTTTGTGCTGCAGCTTGAATATCGACATGTTGAATCGGCGTTATGTCATCAGCCGTTACGAAGTTCGTTGGCAGGCTATCTTCTCCTCCCGGGCCTGCCGACGGGTTAATCAGCGCCCTATAGGCAAGCAGTTCATAAGAAAAGACATCTACTTTTTCTTTAGTTTTTTTCCCTTCCCGAATTATATTTCTGGAGTAGTGATGCGCAAAACTTGGCTCAATGCCGTTGCTCGCGTTGTTCGCTAAAGATAAACTAATGGTTCCCGTCGGCGCAATGGAACTGTGGTGCGTAAACCGACTACCTTTTTGCTCCAAAGCTTTCACTAAATCTGGCTCAATTTCAGCCAACTGTTGCATATAGCGAGAGTACTTCGCATGAAGCACTTTTCCTTTGACAATATCTCCCACCTTGAAACCGTCTGCCGCCATCTCTGGTCTAGTCCGAAGCATTTTTGCAGTAATTGTAAAATCCTCTTCCATAATGGGAGCAGGTCCCTTCTCTTCCGCGAGCAAAAGGGCGGCTTTCCAACCTACGACCGCCATTTTTTTAGTAACCTGCTCGGTAAACTCTATTGAATCCTGATCTCCGTAAGCCATCCCTAACATCGTGATGGCAGACCCTAAACCTAAATAGCCCATTCCGTGTCGTCGTTTTCTTTCGATTTCGCGTTGTTGTTCTTTTAACGGCAGTCCATTTATTTCAACAACGTTATCTAACATTCTAGTAAAAACTGTTACGGCGTCTGAAAAATTATCCCAGTCGAAGGTAGCTTTATCCGTGAAGGGCTCCTTTATAAATTTACAAAGGTTAATCGATCCTAAGAGACAACTTCCGTAAGGGGGCAGCGGTTGTTCTCCGCAAGGGTTCGTTGCCCTCACATCCTCACAGAACCAGTTATTATTCATCTCGTTCACCTTGTCTATGAGAATGAATCCAGGCTCAGCAAAGTCGTAGGTCGAGGACATGATCAGGTCCCAAAGCCTTCTTGCCTTTATAACCGAGGTTATCTTGCACGCCACCAAGCCTTCTTCGTTTGCTAAATATTTTCCCTTTACAGGGAAGTCTCTCCAAAGTATTTTTTGTTTGTCCAACAGAGATATCTCTTCAGCCTGAGCCTCTTTTTCTGTTATCGGGAAGCTCAATGGCCAATCTTGATCCTCAACCACTGCTTCCATAAATTCTTTAGTGATGAGTAGCGACAGGTTGAATTGCCTGAGTCTTCCGTCTTCTCTCTTGGCTTTTATAAAGTCCATTACATCCGGGTGCCCGACTTCAAAAGTAGCCATTTGAGCACCTCTTCTTCCTCCTGCTGAGGACACGGTAAAACATGTTTTATCGTATATGTCCATGAAGGAAAGCGGGCCTGATGTGTAAGCTCCAGCCCCTGAGACATAAGCGCCTTTGGGCCTAAGGGTAGAGAATTCGTATCCAATCCCACAGCCTGCTTTCAGCGTGAGTCCTGCTTCAACGTTCTTGAATAAGATGTCATCCATTGAATCTTCAATGGTTCCAGAAACTGTGCAATTTATGGTGGAGGTAGCGGGTTTGTGTTCATGGGCTCCAGCATTCGAAATTATTCGACCCGCTGGTATAACCCCTTGCCTAAGCGCCCATAAAAATTTTTCGTACCAAGCGTCTTGATTTCCTTTTTCCTCTACGTTTGCCAAGGACCTGGCCACTCTCTTATAGGTATCTTCTATGCCCTTATCTATCTGAACGCCTTCTTTACTTTTTAGACAGTACTTGCCTTCCCAAATATCCAGGGAAGTTTCTTGAAGTTTTATATCCTGGATATCTGAGTTTTCTCCAATCTCGCTTTCTTTCTTTGCCAACGAATCCATATCTTTCCTCTAAAGCTATATCGCATCTCTATTCTTCGGAATTTGCGTCTGATCCAAGTTAGACTCTGTTTTGAAGCCAATTTGGAAACAAAAATTCCCCGGGGCTCTTTTGCCAATTCTCTTGGCTAAATGAACTCTTTTCTTCACAAGTTATCAACAGGTTTTGTACAGCTTTTCACTCTTTTAAGGAGTCTAATTGTCGGCACTAAATCCCAGGACAACGACAACATAGTGTGCCTTACGTTTTCGCTTAACACAATATATTGTTATTTTTTTAATTATCAAAGAATGGAAAAACGATGAAAGTAGGGGGTCAGGTCTTGCTAATATAAGAAAAATTTGAAGCGATTTTCTTTTTTTTAACCGCAAATCTTATTGCACTTAATTCCCGAATTGTTTAATTGTTCGATTCCCTCTACGAAAAACTCCTAGTCTCCACATTAAGAGTTGGTACAATTAAGTTTTCGAAATCACTGAGGAATTGCAATGCATCCTAGCGAATTGTCATCCAAGTTTCCCAATAAAATTGCCCTTGCTATGGCAGAAACGGGAGAAACGCTAACCTTTAAAGAATGGGACGACCTCTCAATGAGAGCATCGCAATTATTTAGGTTTCTAGGCCTTAAGAGAGGCGACCACGTTGCTATTCTAATGGAAAATGATATTTCATTTTTGCCAATATGTTTTGGGGCAAAGAGATCAGGTCTCTTCTTCACTGCGATTTCGTACCGATTGCAAGAGGAAGAGGTGGAGTACATTGTTTCGGACTGCCAGGCTAAGGTTTTCGTTACATCCATTAACCAAACAAGCGTTGTAGAAAAATTGAATCTCGCTAACTGTGAAAAAAAGCTAATGGTAGGGGGAACAATACCGGGATTTGATTCCTGGGAGAATCTGATTTCTGCGCAGCCAGCAGTAAAGATCGATGATGAATCTAATGGTATGCAAATGCTGTACTCCAGCGGAACCACCGGAATGCCAAAAGGGGTTTTAAGACCTCTGCCTGATGGGCCTTATGACTCAGGTGCTGAAGGCCCCAATTTGATTGCCGCGCTATACGGTGTCACTGACCAAAGCATTTATTTAACTCCGGCACCTTTATACCATTCTGCGCCGCTGACTTTCACAATGGCTATGATGTCAATGGGTACGGGTTGTGTGGTAATGAAACAATTTGATCCAGAGAAGGCGCTAGCTACCATTGAGAAATATTCAGTTACCCATAGCCAGTGGGTTCCAACGATGTTCGTCAGAATGTTGAAGCTAGATGAGCAAATCCGCTCAAAATACAACGTTAGTAGCTTAGAATGCGCAATTCACGCTGCAGCTCCATGTCCTATTCCGATCAAACAGCAGATGATAGATTGGTGGGGGCCATGTATAAATGAATACTATGCTGGAACGGAGGGCAACGGATTTGTTGCGATAAGTTCGGAGCAGTGGCTCAGCCACAAGGGGTCGGTTGGACAGCCTTTGACTGCCCAACTGCACATTGTGGATGAAGATGGTAATGAAGTGGCGGTTGGAGAGTCTGGTACGGTTTATTTTGAGGGCGGTGGTGAGTTTGAATATTTCAATGACGAGGAGAAAACAAATGATTCCCGTCACGCAAAGGGCTGGTCGACTCTTGGTGATATAGGCTACCTTGACGAAGAGGGTTATCTATATCTCACGGATAGAAAGAGTTTTATGATCATCTCTGGTGGTGTCAATATATATCCGCAGGAAACGGAAAATCTCTTGGTGACTCACCCAAGAGTTATGGACGTCGCAGTATTCGGAGTCCCTAATGACGAGTTCGGTGAGGAAGTCAAAGCTGTTGTCCAACCAGTCGACTGGAACGATGTGGGGGTCGAATTAGCCAACGAGTTAATAGATTTTTGTAGAGACAACATCTCACACATTAAATGCCCCAAATCCGTAGACTTTGAGAAAGAACTCCCAAGGCATCCTACGGGTAAACTTTACAAGCGAATTCTTAAGGACAAATACTGGGAAGGGCACGAAACCAAGATTCTTTAACAATCCTATCGTGTTTTTATATCGCTCGAGGACTCAATAGACACCGCCAAGCTTTGAGTGATCCCAAGAGACGATCCTCTCCGGAGAAAATACCATGCCCATCCGTTTTCCTGCGGTTTTAAGCATTCCCTGGCGAACCGTTTCATCAGAGTCGTCTGCTAGGTCTCCTCGTTGAATAGAAATCTTCATTAAGATATCGCGGGTTTTCTCTAGGTCCTCAACTAAATCAACCCTTGTATAGATTAGGACGCTTTTTAATTGGTTATAGGAATCACCCGACTCAACTAGTAAAGCAACCCTTGGGTCTCTCTTGAGGTTCTCAATTTTTTGACTTTTTTTGAAAGTTGTCATGTAGACGGTATTTGTTTCATCGACCGCGTACCACATTGGCATTGGGTGCGGGTATCCATTTTTTCCATTAGACACGAGAATAATTGTGCGAGATTCCTTAAGATAGCTAGTGATGTCTTCTAATGACATTTTGATTTGTTCTCTTCGTGACATTCTGATCTCAACTTATAAATGTAAGTCTAAAGATTAGGGGCTTTTACGGACCCTTGCAAACTTCATGTTCAATGGATCACGGTTTTGAGAGTGCACAACTTTTTTTGCCTCGTTATTTTGTCTTAAGCTTTCGAACAAGTTTATAACTAATCGATCAGACGCATTTCTGTGGCACAATAGGCATGGCGAGATTGAAAAAAGGAAACTGTGAAATCACTTAATAAACTAATCCCCTTGCTGAGAAATTATAAGGGCCAAATTTTCCTTGGTTTGTTTGCTTTTTTCGTAGCTCGTTTTTTTGAGATCTGTACCTACTATCTGGCGTCCCTCGGTATTGATTTGATAGCGGACTTGTATCAGGGGATCACCAACTTGTCTTTCACAATAACTGAGTTAGTGCTCGCGCTCATAGCCACCGTAGTTTTGAGGTTTTTTGTAGTGTCTGCAGCCCGAAGAGCAATAAGGCGAGTGGGTATAGCTGTTGCGCACGATTTGAGACAGGATCTCTACAGATCCGTTTTAGCCCAAGGACCCACTTTCTTTTCTGCTTTCAATGTCGGCGATATTATGACCAGAGCTATCCAAGACATTTCGCTAGTGCAGCGTCTCGTTTCTTTTGGTTTCATAGCTTTAGTGATAATGGTTTATGCGCCGTTATTTGGTGTGGGGGCTATGTTGATGAAATCGGTACCTCTCACTTTACTTGTGGTGCCCCTTTTGCCAGTGATTTTTGTTTATACAGTCAAGATGGCGAGAGAAATGGGGAACAGCAGTCGAGAAGTGCAAAATAAACTCAGTCAGCTTTCCTCGCACACCCAAGAAAATTTGTCGGGAATCAGGACGGTCCAAGCAGGAGTCCAAGAGAAAAACGAGTCTGATAGGTTCTGGAAGACAAATGATGGTTATGCATTGTCCTTTTTCGAGCAAGCACGGATCAACTCTCTAATGTCTGCCTGGCTGCCTTTCTTCGCATCCATTGCTCAGCTTGTTATCGTTCTTTATGGCGGTTTTTTGGTAATAGAAGGAGATATGTCTGTAGGGGACCTGGTGTTCTTTTTTGCTTGCCTTTCAATGCTGTTGGCGCCGATAAAGATGGCCGGTTTTCTAGTAATGATAGTCCAGCGAGCAGCGGTAGCGTCCGATCGCATATTTGAAATTATAGAGGCGGATCCCGAAGTAAAAGACAATCCCTCTGGTGAGACGCCGGATAGGATTAGCGGGGGCATTCTTATCAAAAATCTTAATTTTTCCTACCCTAATCGCGGTGCTTTAAATTTGCGGGACATCAATATTGAGGTTCAATCGGGGGAATGGTTGGGGGTAGTTGGAAAAGTTGGGGCAGGGAAGAGCACGCTGCTTAAGATGTTGACCCGACTGCTTAGGGTTCCATCAGAGTCAGTCTTCTTGGATGGCCATGAAATTTTCTCTTATCCTCTGGGACAGCTGAGGAAAGAAGTAGTTTTTGTGATGCAAGACTCATTTTTGTTTGACGAGCCAATATTTTCAAACATAAGCTACGACAAACCTGATCGCGATGTTGGAGACGTCTGGAAAGCGGCTGACTCGGCCAAAATTAGCGAATCTATTGCGGGCTTTCCAAAAAAAATGCAAACCGTCGTCGGAGAGAGAGGCGTCACCCTTTCGGGGGGACAAAAACAGCGTACGACCCTTGCAAGGGGCTTTGTCAGAGACGCCTCTATATTGGTCCTAGATGATTGCTTTTCCAGCGTAGACACCGAAACAGAAGAGCACATCTTGCTCCAGCTTAAAGAACTTCGAAAAAACAAAACTACGATAATTGTCTCCCATAGAGTCTCTACCCTTAGGCACGCAGATCGAATTATTTATATGGAAGATGGATCAGTGAAAGAAACTGGATCTCATACCGAACTCATTAATAAAAAAGGTTCCTACTATAAGCTTGAGAAAGCGCAGAACCTTTCTGCTGACGCTGTTGCAGAGCTGACCTGAAGGGTGGAGAACATTAAGCCGAAGAAAGATCATAGTGTTTTTGAAACAGAACTGTCTGGGGCAGTGCTAAATTTCCAGCTCTTGGCCCGCATATTTTTCTGGCTGAAGCCTTACCGTTTGAGACTAGTTCTGAGCGCCATTCTTGTCCTGATCGCGAGTTTTGCGACTGTGCTTCTTGAAATTTTAATTTCGCGTGTCCTTGTCGATTACATCATCATGAAAGATACCGAATCTTTAATGCCAGATCTAGGGATGATTTCGCTAACCCAATTCTTAGAAAGAGAGACCCATTTTGGGGATCTGTTTTCAGTTGGAATACTATTTTTTTCGATTACCGTTATTCAGGGTGTTGCGAGTCATTGGCATCGAATGACGTTAACAGCTTCGATCGTTAAGGGGCTGAGAGATCTTCGGCAGGATCTATTTGAGCATTTAGAGACAAGACCCAGTTCCTTCTACGACAAGGTGCCGGTTGGGAGACTGATGACTCGAGTTACTAATGATGTCGAGGCTCTATTTGAGATGTTGAGAGGTTTTGGAAGCTTGATCGGAGAATTCATCCCGTTTTTCGTGGCTTTAGCCATAATGTTTTCAGCCAGTATTAAGCTAACCTTTATTTTGCTCACTTTGATACCCGTTGTTTGGGTCGTAACCTTTATCTTCAAAGGTGCGACCAGAGAAATATTCAGAGAAGTTCGAGATAGCGTTTCTGCCCTTAATCAACGTCTCCAAGAAAGTCTTTCAGGGATTCAAGTTGTTCAGCTCAGCGTGAGGGAATCAAGAAACTTTCTTGATTACTCGGTTCTAAATAAGCTGAATAGACGATTAGAGTTCCGGTCGATCAATATCTCGACATTTTATGGAGCCTTTAACGACAGCCTTATTGCTATCGGACTTGGCATGGTCATTTGGTTTGGGGCAGAGGAGGTCCTTTCAGACTCGATGACAATTGGTGGTGTTATTTTGTTTACTCGCTTTATGACAATGCTATTTACGCCGGTTGTTTCGCTTGGGGAACAATTGAATGTTTTATTCAGAGCTATGGCAAGCGGTGAACGAATATTTCAAGCCTTAGACTGGGACGAACAGATAAAGGAGCCCGAGTCTCCGAGTCCGCTGCCTGATCGGCTTTTGGGTCGAATCGAGTTTAAAGATTTAAGTTTCTCCTACAATCCAGGAGTGCCTGTTTTAAGTAATGTCTCATTCTCAGTTGCTGCTGGAGAGAAGCTCGCGATCGTGGGTCCTACGGGCTCTGGAAAGAGCACCTTGATCAGATTACTAGGGCGTTTCTATGATTTTAGCGATGGCTCAATTTTTTTAGATGGGATTGATCTGAATCAGATTCTTAGTAAGGAGCTTCGTCGAAGGGTTGGGGTAGTGCTTCAAGACTTTCATGTTTTTTCTGGCTCGATCTACGAAAATATCTCGCTTGGAAACCCGCTGGTTACAAAAAAGAAAGCCCAAGAAGCTGCTCTGATAACCAACGCACATGATTTTATTACTCGGCTGCCCCAAGGGTATGACACCGTGATGCTCGAACGGGGAGCAAACCTATCTCATGGGCAAAGGCAGCTTTTGGCGTTTGCAAGAGTTCTTGCGGCTGACCCGGAAGTGCTAGTGCTCGATGAAGCCACCGCGAGCGTGGACACAGAAACGGAATTACTAATTGAGAAAGGCTTGGAGAATCTTATCGAGAATCGCACCGCTATTCTTATCGCGCATAGGCTGCAAACCGTTAGGAAATCAGACCGGATTCTTGTTCTTAATGAGGGCAAGGTTGCAGAGTTTGGAACTGAAAAAGAATTGCTTTCTAACCGGGATCTTTATCATAAGCTGCATCGGCTGCAATTTCAGGACAAATAGATGAGGCTTGCGTTTCCCAGTCTTTAGAGACAATGAATCCCCTAGAGAGTTCGTTTTTCTCCCCGTCTATTATTGCGACATGGCTAGTGAAGATACTAGCGCATCTATCTTTTAATTTATCAAAGCTAATCATTTCTTCCGTATCGATGTTTTTTAACTGTGCAAGCCATTCTCTTTTTTCGAGTAATTTAAAAGATGAATTTTTCAGCTCCTTGTGAGAATCAAGCTCTTCCCAGAGCAACCACCAGCCCTTTTCATGCGAAAGATTAATGTCCTTAGGATGCTCAAAACGAGACATCTTAAACATTTTGTAGGGATGGAAGAGTCTCCCTTTAAATATAATCCGTCGACTATCTATTTCGATGTTTTTTTGTTCGAGGATTCTTTTCGCCACTGGGTTGTTTCCTAATCTGATCTGTCGGTTTTCCAGCGAATCTAATTTTCTCTCGAGCGTGTCCCGGGGGTTAGGTCCAATCCAGTGACCTATATTTTTTCTATCCCCGATTCCCAAGAAAAACTTAACCGCTATCTCCCAATGCTCTATAAAGTTTTCGTTGCGGACTATAAGGTCGAACTCTCCAAGTGTGCGTGCCGAGCTCCGCACCACAAGGTTACGGGCTAAAAGTGTTAATTTTGGTTCTTGCTCGATCCAATTGTGGAGAGTCTTTTCAAAGTACAACCCTAATTTCTGGTTTGGATTCGAAGACTCTGATCCAAAGGCTTTCACTTCCCAATCCCTAAACCAATCTTCCTCAGGCCAAATGTTATCTTTTGAGGAAATCAAGGGCGGGCTTTTGACAGCCCATACAACGTTGTTTGCTTCCTGATTTCTATTCATCTATTTACGACCGTTAAAGAGAAGGTATGATGGTTCCTAAGTAAAACTTTTTCAAACCCACAGAGGTTAAAAATGAGCATAAGGGCGAGTCTGATTTCTTTTTTTCTTCGGAGAACGGTAAAAAAGACTATGTCAAATTTTGCGGATCCTATTTCCGTGCGAGCTCGTTTTTCGAGTTCCCCTAAAAAACTCTCCGCAAAGGTGATGAGCGAGAGAGTTGAGTCAGGGAGAGTCCCCGGGGTATGGCTCTGGAAAAAAAATGCAGATACCTCCAAAGTTATTTTGTATTTACACGGCGGTGGTTACGTCTTCGGTGGCTACGGAAGCCACGGTGAAATAGCGTCAGAAATGGCAGATCTTGTGGGAGGGCGAGCTTTACTTCTAGAATATCGATTGGCCCCAGAGCATCCTTTTCCTGCAGCTTTTGAGGACGCTCTTTCCTCCTATCGATGGCTACTAGATAAAGGATATAACTCTGAAGATATATTTATAGCGGGTGATTCTGCAGGTGGGGGCTTGTCTGTGTCTCTTCTTTTAGCACTGAAAAAAAATGGTTTACCGTTACCAAAAGCGGTTTGCCTCTTCTCGCCTTGGGTTGATTTAACCTGCACGGCCGCGTCCATAGAGAGCAATGCATCCTCTGACTGCATGCTCTCGCCTGGCGCACTGGACCGATTCAGAAACCATTACCTTGGAGACACAAATCCTAGTGACGAGCGAGCGTCTCCAATTTTCGGGGACCTTTCCGGGTTGCCACCAACTTATGTTGCTGTTGGAAGCGAAGAGATTCTTCTAGACGATTCTAAGCAGTTAGTTGCTAAAATAAGATCATCTGGTGGAAGTGCAGAACTATCTGTGTGGCGTAACATGCCCCACGTATTTCCAATATTATCGAGTGTTATCCCTGAAGGCAGGTTAGTTCTGAAAGAATTTACCTCTTTCAAAGACGCGCACGCATAAGGTGGAAAGCAGTGAATAGGTTTCCATTAGCTAGAGATTTGGTTTTGGTTGGGGGTGGTCATACTCACATCCTTTTGCTTAAAAAATTTGCGATGAACCCGGTTGAGGGAGTGAGGATCACTCTGGTCAGTCCGAGGGGATCGGCCACTTACTCGGGCATGATTCCAGGCTACATTGCAGGACATTATGATCTTGACGCGGTCCAGATAAATTTACGAGCTCTATGTCGTTACGCTGGGGCAGACTTCATAGAAAGTGAAGTTGAGGAAATCGATCTTCGAACCGAGAGTGTTGTTATGGCTGGCCGTCCGAGCCTACGCTTCGACGCTGTTTCTTTGGACATAGGAAGTGGGAAGCGTGCCGACCTTTCTGAACTTCAGGGGAGCGTTATTTCAATTAAGCCTATCAATGATTTCATGTCCGCTTGGCCATCTTTAATAACGAGGATTCGCGACGGGAAAATTAAAGAGTTAGGAGTAGTTGGATCAGGGGCCGCGGGGATTGAAGTGGCTTTAGCGCTGGAACATCGAATTCGATGTGGCGTTTCTGAAACACCTTGTTCAATTAGTTTAATTTCTTCGACTAATAAAATTTCGAAGAAATACAATTTTTTTGTAAGACGAAAGTTGGAAAATTACCTTTCTAAAAAAAATATAAAAATCTATCGCGATTTTAAAGCGGAGAGATATGACGGCTCGACTCTGTTTTCTTCAAAGGGTCTCGGCATAAATCTAGATGAAGTCTTGTGGGCGACTGATTCGAAATCGCATGGCCAATCCTTTGCAACCGATCTTGAGACTGACTCTCAGGGGTTCATAGCAATTCGAGATACGCTTCAAAGCGTATCTCGAGAAAATATTTTTGCGGTTGGAGATTGCGCAACTTCTATTAATAATCCATATCCTAAATCAGGGGTCTACGCAGTAAGACAGGCCCCGATTCTTTTCTACAACGTGAGAGCTTTCCTTTTGGGGAAGAAATTGAAATCCTTTCGACCCCAAAAAAAAGTTCTGTCACTTCTTTCCCTTGGAGAACGCAGAGCAATTGCTTCAAAAGGTGGGTTTTACTTCAGTGGAAGACTAGCGTGGAAGTGGAAAGATTGGATTGATCAGAGGTTTATGAAAACGTTTTACAGCTTGCCGGAGATGCAAGTCGAAGAACCAAACTCCCTGGTTGCGGAATTCGAGTCAAAAATGTTTTGTGGGGGCTGCGGTTCTAAAGTAAGCGCTGATACGTTGAGCGAAGTGCTCGACAAGGTTATGGGAAATAAAGCCCCGAAAGGTGATGCGGCGGTCATTGAGATCCCAGAAGGAAAAGTCCTGCTTCAGTCGGTAGATCATTTCCGTTCCTTCCTAAACGATCCTTACACTCAAGCGCGCATAGCGCTTTGTCACGCTATGTCCGATGTCTATGCATGCGGGGGGAGCCCGGTATCGGTGCTCGCTAGTATCACTTTGCCTTTCAGTAAGCCAGAAATCAGTCAAGATTATCTTTCTCAATTGGTTCACGGGATTTTGCATCAATTGGAGAAAGATAATGCAGAACTGATTGGTGGACACACTGCAGAAGGAGAGGAGCTCAGCATAGGGTTTACGGTGAATGGTTTAGGAGAACCGAACCGATTGAGAGAAAAAAAGATAATTGAGCCGGGACTCTCTATCATTCTGACGAAACAGTTGGGAGTGGGTGCGATTTTTGCTGCGGATATGCAGCACAAAAGCAAGGCGGAATGGGTTCATGAGGCAATCGAATCCATGTTGGTTTCCAATCGTCTTGCGTCCGAACTAGCAACTGATTTCGGAGTCAGGTCATGCACAGATATAACAGGGTTTGGCTTGGCGGGGCATCTGCTGGAGATGATTGGTCCGGGGGTGGGTGTAGAGATAGATTTGGACAAGATTCCGTGTCTTCCCGGTTCGCTTGAGGTGATAAATGGACTAAAAATACGGAGTAGCCTTCATGATGCAAATAAAAAGGCTTCCAAGTTAGGAGTCTTGCAGGAAAAATCCGAAATTCTGTTTGACCCTCAAACGTCGGGAGGTCTTGTTTTGGCGGTAGAAAAATGTAGAGCTTTAGAGATGATAAGCTCTCTCAATCATAAGGGCTACTATCATGCTGCTATCATTGGAGAGTCGATTCCAGAGAGTTGTCTGAGAGTGAAACAGACCAGAGCATAGACACCTTTTGAAGAAGGAGTGATTAAACTATCTATCTCAAAAATGAACTTGTAAGGAAAAAACTCCAGGCATCTGAAGTCTAATGCAACACCTTAAATTCTATTTCCTTATTCATCAGCCTTTCAATTAGTACATCTCCTAAGCCTACTGCTGAGGTAAGCACTCCTCCATATTCGCTTCCACCAGGCAACTCGTTTGACCTAGCCAAAGAAAGAGCCGATTCACACACAAGCTTTGCGGTAGATTTGTATCCGGGATCTCCTGATCCATACATAGAGCAAATCTTTCTTTCATTGTCTTCAGCGTAAGCTACGAAAGTGGCCCTGAACCATCCTTTGTCTTGTGTTTCTTGAGTGGGACCTTCACCTGGTTTCGGTAGCAAAGGCCTCACTAGTCGCTTCAATGGAGTAGCCAATACAAGAAATGCAATGATTGAACTGTATGAGGCGAGTCTAGCCATTCTCTTAGTCGAAAATAAACCATGCTCACCAAAGGTAAAATTAGTTCCATAGGATTTCTGATTCTGTTCCATTAAAGCTACAGATCTTCTAACAACTCTTGTATTAGCTATAGCCATCATGCCTATTCCCGACCAACCATCTATTCCATCAACCTGCTCTATAACAAAGCCGTCTTTAGATTTTTGTCTTTGTTCTTCGGACACAGTTTCCTCAGGATTTAACACAAAAGGGTCTCTCATTTCTTTGGTCAGTCCATCCATAGTAAAAATTGTTTCAGTTGTGCCGCCTGAAGCTCCGCCTTGAGCCTCGTGATAGACATCAACTCTAGTCACCGGCTTATTGAATTGGGAGATAGTAAAAAAGGCTCCCAGATCGGAAGGTATAGAATCATAACCGCAAGAAGG
>CAJYCI010000012.1 GCA_913428515.1 uncultured Gammaproteobacteria bacterium
TCAAATACTGGTCTCTAAAAATAATGCAGACCCTAGATATGACAAGCTCCCTTATGCCTGCATACCTGACCTAAACACTAACTTTGAAGGTCCGCTAGCAGGCATGTTGGCTTGTAGCTATCACGTCACAAGTCCTCTAGCTTTGGTAATTCCCAATGATGCACCCAAAGTACCCAAAAATCTCAAGTCGCTCCTTTTACCGCATCTAAAAGGCGCCGACGCAGTGGTTCCCAACCATAATGGAGTCTGCCAACCTCTATTCATCCTCGCAAAAACTTCTATACTCGGCTCTATTGCTCCGTATCTCTCTGCAGGCGGCCGTTCAGTTAAAGGATGGCTTCAACATTTGTCCATCGCCCAAGTAGATTTCGTTTCTCAAGAGCCATTTAAAAACATAAACACGCCTGAGCAGCTAAAAAAACTCCTACCAGGACTAACGTAGCCTTTAAATCTGCTTAGAGAACCACGTTTTTCACCAAACGCGGGTTCTACAAAACCTACTAAGAACTAGCTCCTATAGCTATTTCTTTCTAGCTGGCTTCTTCTTCGCAGCTGGCTTCTTCTTCGCAGCTACCTTTTTCTTAGCAGCAGGTTTTTTTTTCGCAGGCTTCTTCTTTACAACCACGTTTATTACTCCTGTTATTTGCTGGTAATTTCTGACCTATTTTTAAAGAGTCAGATTTTTGTCAGACGAATGACTAAAAGATCGATATTCATCTGAACGATGCAAAGTTTAGAAAAAAAAATTACATTTGCACACTTTTTTCTTTCTTATTTGGACAATTGTTTCATGACCGTATTTTTAATACTGACTCAAAGATCCTCTAAATAAACCAAGATCTCTGAAGAAAGTTTTTCATACATCTTATCTCCATCGATTGACCGATAGGATAATTCGCCCTGTTTGTGCATTTTTTGATAAAACTCGACAAGAGGTTCTGTCTGGTTTCGATAAACCTCTAACCGTTGCTTTATTGTGTCTTCTTTATCATCGTCTCTTTGAATTAAGGGCTCTCCAGTCAAGTCATCTAAGTTTTTTAGCTTTGGAGGATTATTATTGATGTGGTAGATCCGCCCGGAAGAAAGATGGACTCTCCTACCCGCTAACCTCGAGATTATCTGATCGTCTTCGACTTTTATCTCTATGACTGAATCAATTTGTATATTTTGCTGCGCTAGAGCTTCTGCCTGAGGTATCGTGCGAGGAAAGCCATCGAAGAGATATCCTTTTTTACAGTCATCTTTCTTAATTCGCCCCTTAACTAAATCTATAATGATGTCATCCGTAACTAGCGCGCCTTTGTCCATAACTGTTTTTACTTTCCTTCCTAGACTGCTACCATCTCTAACAGATTCCCTTAGCATGTCGCCCGTAGAAATTTGTGGGATTGCGAAACGATTACAAATAAACTTCGCTTGAGTACCTTTCCCTGCGCCCGGCGCGCCTAAAAGTATAATCCTCACAAAAAAAGCTCCTTTTCAATTTTTTGGCATGCTAAGTTAAAGAATAACAAATTAGTTTAAACCCAAGCTCTATTTACAGCATTCGCACCAAAATTATTTCTATAAAATTTCGCTCTTCCCTTCTTCAAGAAACCTTTTCTTAAAGAAGGGAAACCACCTTCTTTTTTCTAATTTTCCCTAGTTTCCTCTGCGAGACAAAAGAGCTAATGATTCAACATGTTTAGTATGGGGAAACATATTTACTACTCCCGCAACTTTAAGTTCGAATCCCTTGCTAACCAGGACCCTTAAATCTTTTGCAAACGTAATTGGGTTGCAAGAAACATACACGATTTTCTCAATATTTTGAATGGGAAGACCCCTTATAAATTCAGAGGCACCGCTTCTCGGTGGGTCAAGCACAATTTTGTTGACATCACCTAGTGCTTCAATCTTTTGACTGCTTAACGCCAAGTCGCAAACTTGAAAAAAACAATTACGGATACTATTTAATTCGGCGTTAATTCTAGCGCGTTTTATACTAGTTTCAGAGCATTCAACTCCATAGACAAAGGAAGCAGATCTAGCGATCGGAAGAGAAAAATTTCCAATTCCACAAAAAGCATCTAGCACTCTGTCTTCTTTTTTCAAATCCAGAAGGGAAACGACAGAATTTACAAGACAGCGGTTCGCCTCAAGATTTATTTGCGTAAAGTCTTGTAATGAAAAACTAAATCTCAGGTTAAAGTCGGGCAAATCATAAAAAAAATCTTCTTTCACATCTTTCGGGAAAAGCTTTTTGATTGTCTCAGGGCCACCAGACTGCAAGAAAATATGTATTTCGAAAGTTACAGAAAAAGAAGCTAGAGCTTTCTCGTCGGCATTTGTTAAAGGCTCTAGATGGCGAAAGATTAAGCCAATCTGATTATCTCCGGCTACTACTTCGATTTGAGGAAGAGCTTTTCGAACACTTAATTCCTGAACAGTCTTTATAAGTGGAGCAAGAATTTTTGATGCTCGTTCGATCATAATTGGACAAGAGTCCGTGTCAGTGATGTAAGACTTATGCTTTTCTCTGAAACCTATGAGGACTTTAGCTTTCTTTTCTACATACCTGACCCCAAAACGCGCTCTCGTTCTATAGGAATAACTATTCACGTTAATGGGCTCTGCCCATCGGTTTGGTTGCAAAGGCCCCATTAAACTTACAAGGTACTGTTCCTTCAATTTCAGTTGGTGATCAGAATTTACATGCTGGAAGCTACAGCCACCGCAAACATTTGCAACACCGCAGAGAGGTTCTACTCTTTCAGGAGAGGTCTTGATAGCCTCTTTTATCCTGAAGAACCTCTTCCCTTTTTTCTTCGAAAGAGGCTCTACGAGAATTTGCTCGCCTTCAAGAGCCCCAATTACAGCTCTCTTTCTATCTGCTGGATATCCACACCCGTCAATACTCGTTGAAACAATATCTAGTTTAATGGGGTATTGTTCAGATTCCAAAAATACCTCTCTTTTTTATATAGGGAAAAGGACCAGGCCAACTTAACAAAAAAAATAAGATCATTTTTAATTATCTGATTTTTTTTGTTAAGAGGATAATCCTATCGCAAAAGCCATCGCAAAGTCTTTTTCGTCAGAAATAGAAATCAATATGCGATTAATTCCTTTCACACAAGCTTGCTGTTTTGCCTGGCCTCTTAATTCTACTAACGGCTGTCCAGTCTTGAGATCTGTGAGTATCAAAATATCACCGAAACTAACACCGAACTGCATGCCCGTACCTAGAACTTTTGAAATAGCCTCCTTCGCCGCAAAACGCTTAGCTAGGTACTCTATTTCGCTTCTCTTTGGAGTTTTTTCAATTTCTTCTTCCGCTAATATTTTTCTCCTGAATTTTTCCGGTCTCCTTGAGAACGCCCTTCGAATCCTATCTACCTCAACAATGTCGGTTCCAACGCCAATTATCATTCAATTAGACCCGAGAAAATTGTTCTTGAAATCAAAGGTGTATTATCTAACAAACTGGCGAGGGACTGGCGAGTTAAAGAAAGAACTTTTTTTGGTCGAACGTCCTCTAATTTGCCCAATGCCATCGAGTAGATTTCATCGCCTCTGAAGCTCATCTCGTCAGGCTCTAAAGTTTTTCGGAAACCATCATTTACGACGAAATTATAATGGGAACCGGGAAAGAAGACGTCCCCCGAGACCGAATCTGTATGAAAATTTATGCCGTACCCCAATTCCTTAAGAAGATTTAGCTCAAATTCTCGGAGCGAGGAAATCGGATTGTTCGATTCTTCTAATTTTTTTAATAAACACTCATAACTATCAAAGACAGATTCTAAAGGATCAAATTTTTCTAATAACCTATAGAGCAGTTCGTTCACGTACATCCCCAAAATAATGTTCTTGCCGGAAATAGAGAACGGCTTTTCAGGAAACTCCAGATTAGCTGCTGTCTTCAGATCAGATCTTCCTAACAAAGACAATGAGATCGGCACAAATGGTTGTACCATACCTGAATATCGAGATTTTCTAGATCGAACCCCTTTGAAGATAACCGAAAGTCTTCCACTGTTCCTAGAATATACCTCGGCGATTAAACTTGTCTCTCGATATATCCTTGCATGAAGAACATAAACTGTCTGCAGAATTTCCTTACTAACCTTCATCAAAGCCTAGGCTTTTAAGGATTTTCGCGCTGTGAGACCATCCTTTTTTAACTCTTATCCAAGTTCTTAGCATAACTTTTTTTTGTAATAAAGATTCGATATCCAAGCGCGCATCCATGGAAACGCGTTTAATTCTTTCTCCGTCTTTTCCAATAACTATTTTTTTTTGGCTATTCTTTTCCACAAAAATTGAAGCTTCGATTTTTAGGTGATTAGATTCGCTCGAAATACTATCCAGAACTACAGCAGTTTGATAGGGGATCTCTTTACCTAGTTGGCGCATTATCTTTTCTCTGATGATCTCAGCAATCAAAAAACGCTGAGACCGATCAGTTACCTGGTCCTCAGAATAATAAAATGGAGATTCTGGCAAACGACGTTTAATCTCTTTTTTAAGAGCTTCTAAATTTTTTTCTTTTTGGGCAGACAAGGGGATCATAGTCGCGTCTGGAAAGCGATCTTGGGAATTTTTTAAAATTGGAAAAAGCTCGTTGCGACTAGGCAAAAGATCAATTTTATTTATAACAACTATCTTGTGAGCGGTCACATGCTTACAGCAATCAACAACAATTTGATCCTCGCTTTTGTATTTACCTCTATCGAAAACAAGAACCACGATATCCACACCAACTAACGCCGATCTCGCATCTCTATTCATAAGTCGGTTAAGTGCGTCTTTCTTTTCTGAATGTATACCTGGCGTGTCTACAAAAAGGACTTGGCAGTTCTCTTCAGTCAAGATGCCAGTCACTTTTTGTCTGGTTGTCTGAGGCTTTCTGGAGGTAATGCTTATTTTTTGCCCTATCAAAGCATTCAGTAAAGTAGATTTACCTACATTAGGCCTACCTAAAATAGCGACATAACCAGCTTTCATGATCATAGCTATGTTTCCATCTCTTCCAAGACATTTTTGGCTGCGTTTTGCTCTGCTTGACGTTTTGAGGAGCCTTGTCCCGCTACTGCGTGATCGATCCCATTTGTAGAACAAGAACACGCCACCTCGAAAATCTCATCGGGAGATCTCCCCTTAACGGACAGTAAAACATAATCTGGAGGAGCATCTCCAAAACGCTGTAATTTTTCTTGGAGAAGGGTTTTAGAATCTTTCTGAATAACTGCTTCATCAAGATCATCAAGCTTAGTCTGAAAAAGACCGATAACAACTTCAGAAGCAGTATCAAAACTAGCGTCTAAAAAAATCGCACCGATAACACCCTCTAGGGCGTCAGCTATAATCGAATCGCGATTTCTCGCACCACTTTTCTTTTCCCCCTCACCAAATTTTATAAATGCACCTAAATCAAGTCCGCGTCCTATAAAAGCCAGCGTTTCTTTTCTTACAAGGCTAGATCGCATCCTAGACAGATCTCCTTCAGGTGCAGAAGTAAACCTTGAAAAAATAAAGGCCGCGATAACATGATTTAAAAATGAGTCGCCTAGGAATTCTAGTCGTTCATTATTATTTTTACTAAAACTTCGATGCGTCAAGGACCTCTCTAGCAGAGTATGGTCATCAAACCGATAATTTATGGATTCCTCTAGTCGGGAGTATTTGGACAAGATAAGTTAGTCTCTGAGATCATGAATGGCTCTATAGCGAGATAAGGATCGTGCACTCTAAATCTGCAGGATCTTTCATGCGCCAAGTTTAAAAACACTAATGTATAAATCTATTTTCGGAAAAAGTTGGAAGGCTAATCCCAGGGTTTTTATGCATCCAAACCAAGATGGCTTTGCCCACAATGTCTTCCTCGGAGACTAAGCCCCAATAGCGACTATCGCTACTTTGATCTCTGTTGTCTCCCAATACAAAATAAAAGTCCTCCGGGATTACCCACTCATCGATTCTAGTCTGTTTGAACGTATCTCTTTGAATCATATGCTCGATCTCGCCCAGTCGTTCTCGATACCTTAAGGCTTGCGGAAATTCAGCGGGGACCTGTGTCACAAAAGTTTGTGTCTGCTTTTTCCCATTAATGTAAATAATCTTGTCTTGATACCTTACTCTGTCTCCCGGTATACCGACCACTCTTTTTATAAAATAATCATCTCTGTGAGGGGGAATAAAGACCATCACTTCACCGTTTTTTGGTTTTTCAAGATCAAAAATCTTGGTTCCAAGAACTGGTAACCTTATTCCGTAGTGGTGCTTATTCACTAAAATAAAATCTCCAACTTTGAGAGTTGGAATCATAGAACCAGAAGGGATTTGAAAAGGCTCAAAAAGGAAAGATCTAAAAACTAATACGATCGCTAAAACAGGGAAAAAAGAAATTGCGTACTCGACTAGAATCGGCTGCTTGGGCTCTATATCAGAAGCCCCATTAATTTTTTGTTCCAAGTTTTCTTTTTGCACTGCTGTTCTTCTTGCTCGCAGGTAGTAAACTTCAAGCAACCAGATAAGGCCGGTTACAGCTGTCGCAACCACAAGTATAAGTGGGAAATTTATGCTCATTTTTCCACCTTCAGTACGGCTAAGAATGCATCCTGAGGAATTTCGACACTCCCAACCTGTTTCATTCTTTTTTTACCTGCCTTTTGCTTTTCTAGAAGCTTTTTCTTTCTTGTTATGTCTCCACCGTAACACTTAGCGGTAACGTTTTTTCTGAGAGCCTTCACAGTCTGGCGCGCTATAATATGTCCACCAATTGCGGCTTGTATTGCAACGTCGAACATTTGCCTAGGTATTAACTCTTTCATCTTTTTTGTAAGAGCAAAGCCGATCGATCGAGAGTTTTCTCTATGAACGATTAAAGCTAAAGCATCGACCGCCTCGCCATTAATCAGGATTTCTAATTTGACTAGATCCGCGGACTGAAAGCTCTGAAAAGAATAGTCTAACGAAGCATAACCCCTTGACGAGGATTTGAGTCTATCGAAAAAATCAAGCACAACTTCGCTCATCGGCAAGTCATAAATTAAAGAGACCTGGTTACCGACAAATTGCATATCTTTTTGTTCCCCCCTGCGTTCAACACAAAGTGAAATCACATTACCTAAATATTCTGAAGGGACTAAAATATTGGCTCTAGCAATAGGTTCCCTCATAGCAGCAATATTAGATGCATCGGGAAGCTGCGAGGGATTATCAATTTGTAAATCTTCTCCCGTTTTCATTTGTAATTCGTAAACCACCGTCGGTGCCGAGGTAATTAAATCTAATCCATACTCTCGTTCTAGACGCTCCTGAACTATTTCCATGTGGAGCATCCCTAGAAATCCGCATCTAAAACCAAATCCCAGAGCATCTGAGCTTTCCGGTTGATAAACCAAGGCCGCATCATTAAGGGTTAACTTGGCTAATGCGTCTCGAAAACTCTCATAATCGTCAGCGCTTACCGTGAACATTCCAGCGTATACCTGAGGCTTGATTCTCTCGAATCCAGGCATACTAGGAACCTCTGGATTTGAGGCACTAACCATTGTATCTCCCACCGGAGCCCCCTTGACATCCTTTATACCCGCTACCACAAAACCGACTTCCCCCGTTCCCAATACATCTTTTTCTTTTCTTCTGGGGGTAAATATCCCGACGGCATCAACCTGGTGAACCTTACCTAACGATTTTAGTAAAATTTTCTCTTTTACCCTGATCTCTCCTTGTACAACCCGAACCAAAGAGACCACCCCTAGATAATTGTCAAACCATGAATCAATAATTAGAGCGCGCATCGGGGAATCGCGATGATCCTCGGGCGCAGGAATAAAAGTGACTATTTCCTCCAACAACGACTCGACACCGGCACCATTTTTAGCGCTTACTTGGACTGCATTCTTTGCATCTATCCCAATAATTTCTTCAATCTCCTGACCGACTCGCACAGGATCCGATTGCGGAAGATCAATCTTATTTAGCACTGGAAGAACCTCGAGATCTTGCTCAACGGCTGTATAGCAGTTTGCTACTGATTGCGCCTCAACTCCTTGAGACGCATCTACCACTAATATGGCCCCTTCACAGGCAGCCATTGATCTGGAAACTTCATAAGAAAAGTCAACGTGTCCCGGTGTATCGATAATGTTTAACTGGTAAGATTTTCCGTCCCTTGCGACATATTCGAGAGTAACGCTCTGAGCCTTAATAGTGATTCCTCTTTCTCGCTCGATATCCATTGAATCAAGGACTTGCTCGGCCATTTCTCGTTCCGATAATCCACCACACAGTTGTATGAAACGGTCAGCTAAGGTTGATTTGCCGTGATCGATGTGGGCTATTATCGAAAAGTTTCTTATAAGTGAGGGGTCAATCAAATTAAGCTCTATGGTTTAACGAAAGAAATTGGGAGGCCAAAGACTAAGCGAGTTTAGCGCAAAGAAGCTGGAGGTGCCAAGGATTCCTATAGATAGACTAGGATCAAGGCACATCAATCGCAATGTATCGCGACCTATTCTCTCTTACCACCAACATGTTGATTTTTTCGTTCGCCGGTAGATCGGATATCAGTTTTTCGAATTGGACGCTGTTGGTTATCCGCCGATTATTTGCAGCTCTTATCACGTCGCCAACTAAGACACCCTTTCGTTGGGCAGCTCCAGAGAAGACCTTTGTCACCAAGACTCCTTCTAAACCCAATTCGTCTTGCGGGCTTCCTGGCTCAATATTTTCCACAACAAGGCCTAGGCGATTGCCCTTCGTTAAAGGGGTGCCTGACCGGCTGGCTATATCCTGCTCTTCCAAAGCGCCCAACTTGACCAGTAGAGTCTTGGTTCTTCCATCTCTTACAACCACGAGCTCACTCGTTGTGTTGGGTTTGACTCGACCCACAAGCTGCGGGAGGTCGTCTGATAGATCGACTTTTTTTCCATTAAAGGAGAAAATTATGTCGCCAACCATCACACCACCTTTTTCTGCCGCCTCCCCTGGAAAAACCTCAGTGACAAGCGCTCCTGAGGGTCGGTCAAGCCCAAAAGATTTCGCAAGATCCATATCCACCTTTTGAATACCTACGCCCAACCAGCCCCTAACTACGGTGCCGTTTTCCTTTAATTGCTCGACGACCTCCATTGCTACGTCGATCGGAATTGCAAAAGAGAGTCCCATAAACCCTCCAGAGCGGGTAAAGATCTGGGAATTGATACCAACGACGTTCCCATTCAAATCTATCAGTGGACCGCCCGAGTTCCCCGGATTTATCGCGACATCAGTCTGTATGAACGGCACATATCTCCCGTTTCCCTCAGGGAGACTCCGCCCAGTAGCACTTATTATTCCAGCTGTTACGCTATGTTCGAATCCGAATGGCGAGCCAATGGCAACTACCCAAGATCCAGCTTTTAAATCTGCCGAACTTCCTAAGTTGACGGACGGTAGTTTCGATTCGTTTATTTTTAAAAGCGCCAGATCGGATAGCGGATCGTGTCCTACCACCTCTGCAATTCGTTCTCGCCGGTCACTAAGGGCAACAACGATCTCATCCGCTCCATCCACCACGTGATTGTTTGTTAAAATATATCCTTCCTCATCGATTATAAAGCCCGAGCCCGCCGATGGCCTCGGGCTACGCTTAAGAGGCTCCCTCAAAAACCGTTTGAGCATGTCTGGGACATCTTGACCACCATGACCAGGCTTTTTAAAGGCCTTATTTGGTTCTCGAGTTGCACGGATGTTGACCACAGATGGCTTTATCTCCTGCACTAAACTGGTGAAATTTGGGAATTCAGCGGCGCTCTGTAACGATAGCGATAAAAAGCAAATGCCTAGCATGCGTCTCCACTTGACTATATCCGTTCTAACTCTCGATTTGTTCAATTTGCTTTTTGCTCCTGGTGCTTACCACTTGTTCTAATTATCTAAACGGTACTATTCTCTGGTTGCTTGGTATACGCCGCTAGTAAACAACTGGTTCAATGGATTCTGCGACTTTTATTGCCGTTTTCATTGGGACATTGCCGACAACGGTTATTTGCTGCCCGCGATATTTGAGTTTCCTTGTCAATAGAACTGTTCCGCCCGAGCTGGTCGCCAAATCAGGCAATAACTCAGAGTTTCGGGAGTTAACGAAAACTGAAACATTAGCAAGGCCATCAGTGAAATGAAGTCGGTTACCCTGGCGCCTAACCGACTTAAAGCCGCTGGGTAACCAATTAACTCTCACAATCGGCTTACCTTTTTTTGACTTTGGTTCCGAGTAAAGGCGACGAACGTAACTGTCTTTCTGAATTTTTGACTCTAATTCTGCCTCATCAACCTGATCTCCCAATTCTAGCCTCACGATTTGAAAAACCTCCTTTGCTCTACCTCTATCGGTGAGGACGGATTTTAGAAGTAGTCCCGACTTTTCATCGATCCAGACTATGTAACCATACCTATCGTTAAATTTTGGAGATATTGATATTTGAATTGCAGTTCTCTCAATGATTCTGCTTTTTGGTCGACGAGAAAAATTATAAAGGTTTTTAGCTTTTATTATTCTCTCTGGAAACGCTGAAGAAAATGGCCCTGATGCGACGCAACGCTCTAGCATAATATTGTCTTCTGATTGAACTCCCGAGTGAACGCAATGCACTGTCTTCCCCTCTCGATATAGTTCTCTATTTCCGCCGCTTAAATTGAACCGCCGCTCTCTCTCTTCACCATTTATCTTCATATGAATTGCGCGGACGGTGTGCATTGAAATTCCCTTCAGGTAGGTATACGTCGCGTCGAAGTTTGATTCTCGAAAAGCATGGGCCATGTCTCCGACCAGAGAAATAGGCGTTTTCTCCGACTTCGTTGCTGCTTCAATTTGCGGGACACCAAGCAGCAACAATATATAAAGACAAGCTTTCAAACCGTTACTCTTCAATTTCTTTCCGCCTCTTTGAAGTTTGCTAACTTGCTGTGGCTTCCCATTTCGACCATTCGATTATGCTCATTTAAATAGGACCTCAAGCGATCTCGTTTTTTTTGATCTAACTCAAACAATTCAGGTGCATTAACGAGCAGATCAGATTGCTCAGCAGTCTTTTCGATTCCAGAGTAGTTTTCATCCTCCATCACACCTGAATCAAGATTCACTAGAAACTTATCTTTTTGAGGAAGAATAAGAAAAATCCCGAGAGCAAATACTAATGAAGCAGCGATCCCATATCCTGCATAGACAAATCTTCCCTTAGTTAATCTCTTCGCACTGTTAAAGTAGGTTTCTTCGAATTTAATCGACTTGCTGATCTCCCTGTACAGTTTAAGGTGATTTTCTGAATTAAGAGGGTCTTTAAGACTAGTGGCTCGTCGAATTTTCAAGTAGGAAATCCAAGACTTTATTAGAGTATCTCCCTGAGATAAGGAGCGGGACAATGAGCGCTCTTCTATCTCATTCGTCTCTCCATCGAGAAAGGCTGAAAGTTGTTCTTTTGTTTTGTTTTTCACTAATCCTTCCCTGTTTCCGTAAACCTATTTCAAATAATGCTTTTTACTTGCTTATCAATTAATTCCCTTGCTCTAAATATTCTACTACGCACAGTCCCAACCGGACATTCCATGATTGCAGATATATCCTCATAACTCATTCCCTCATACTCCCTCATGATTATCGCAGCCTTTAAATCTTGAGGGAGTTTGGAAATCGCGGTTTCCACAACGTGGCCAAGCCTTTCCCCTTCAAGTTCGCTTTCTGGTCCACTTGTAGTCTTAAGAAGCGATGTAATTTCAGAGACATCAATATCAACATCTGGAGGCCGCCTCGACTTAGCTATCAGATGATTCTTTGCCGTGTTTATTGCTATTCTGTATAGCCAAGTATAAAACTTACTGTCTCCGCGAAACTTTTCCATGGACCTATACGCTTTTATGAAAGTTTCTTGGGTTATATCCATTACTTCTTCGGGATTAAGCTTATACCTACCCACGACAGCACTCACTCTTTGCTGGTACTTAAGAACTAGCAAATCAAAAGACCTCTTATCGCCTTTTAGAACACGTTTAACAAGCCTACGGTCATTTATTTCTGTTTTGATCAAAAGTTTCCTGCATTGAAAGTTTTTAGATTCCAATTAACTGAATAAGTTCCCAACTTCTGCTGATTTTTAAAATTCTGTCTAAAACATGTGCCCTACCAAAATAAGAAAATCCGTGTAACCTTGATCCTTTTTTAGAAAGCTCATCATGGACCAGTTTGTTAACGAAAGCGATGTCTTGGTAATCGGCAGCGGTGCGGCCGGAATGACGCTTGCCCTGCACCTTAACGAAAAATTCAGTGTTTCCATGTTGTGCAAAGACAAACCGATGGAAGGCTCCACATATTACGCTCAGGGAGGGGTCGCAGCGGTCTTAGGTGAGTACGATTCCGTGTCTTCCCATGTAGCAGACACGCTAGACGTCGGGGTCGGACTTTGTAATCCTGAAATAGTTGCATTCACTGTCAAACAAAGCACCAAGATCATAAATTGGCTCGTCGAACTGGGCGTAAACTTTGACACCAAAATAGAAAGAGATGGCAGCACAGGCTTTCACCTAACTAAAGAAGGAGGGCACTCTCATCGAAGGGTAATTCACGCGGCAGATGCAACCGGAAAAGAAATCGCCGTGAGGTTGAGTGAAAACCTGAAGTCGAAAAGCAATGTAACGTTATTTCCTAAATATGTCGCGGTTGATCTCGTCACTAAAGATTCACTTGGACTTCAAGGAAAAGATTGCATTGGTGCTTATGCGCTTAATTTGAAAACAAAAAAAATAGAAATCTTCAAAGCTAAGCACGTCGTGATTGCATCAGGTGGTGCGTCAAAAGTATATCAATATACTAGTAACCCGGACACCGCATCGGGTGATGGAATAGCTATGTGCTGGCGCGCTGGCTGCAGAGTAGGAAATCTAGAGTTCAATCAGTTTCATCCTACATGCCTGTTCCACCCTCACGCCAAATCTTTCCTTATCTCTGAGTCTCTAAGAGGCGAAGGAGCGCATCTCTTGTTGCCAAATGGAGAGCGCTTTATGCATAAATACGACGAACGAAAAGAGCTGGCGCCGAGAGATATTGTAGCGAGAGCAATTGACCATGAGATGAAGAAACTAGGGTGCAATTGTGTGTTTTTAGATATTAGCCACAAGGGCGAAATGTTTGTGAAAAAACATTTCCCAACCATATTTTCCCGTTGTTTAGAGCTTGGTATTGACATTACAAAAGAACCAATGCCGATTGTGCCAGCGGCTCATTACACCTGCGGTGGAGTTGTGATAGATAAAAATGGGAAGACAGATCTTCCAGGTCTTTATGCTATTGGAGAGTCGAGCTTTTCGGGATTGCATGGCGCTAATAGGATGGCCAGCAATTCCCTCCTCGAATGTATGGTCTTTGCGAAGTCTGCTGCAGAGCACATCGAAGGCAATCCAAGAGTTCTTCCTGACCAATATCGAATACCAGTGTGGGACGACACTCAGGTAATAAGCTCAAACGAAGAAATTACTGTTAGTCATAATTGGAAAGAACTTCGAGCCCTTATGTGGGACTACGTAGGCATTGTGAGAACTGACAAGAGGCTCCAACGAGCGAGGCGGAGAATCAAGCTCCTGCAGCAGGAAATAGAGGATCACTACTCAAACTATAAAATATCTAGCGACTTCTTAGAACTCCGGAATTTGGCATGCGTAGCGGATCTTATGGTTCGATGCGCTCTTCAAAGGCAAGAAAGCAGGGGCTTACATTTTACTCTCGACTACCCAAATCAATCTAAAGAATTACGAGATTCAATATTAACTCCCTCTTCTTTTAATTGATATCTTTTGGTTCCCGCTTCCACTCTAATATCTCTAATATAAGACTCTTTAACTCGTCATCCTTCGGCGAGCTCTCTAAAGAAAACCAATTTAAGAGATCCGCATCTTCCTCTTGTAAAAGCCTAGCAAACGCTTCCCTAGAGCTCGTCGAAAGAGCCCGAACCATCTCCTCGCAATATGGAACCAGCAATTGGTCGAGCTCCCACATTCCTCTTCTAGCCCTCCAAAGCAATTTCCGATAATCTAAGTCGTTCACTCTAAGAGTCTCCTCAAAAAAGAGTCGAGTATACTTAATTAGTAAAGAAATTTTTCTAAAAATTAAAGGAATTTATTAGTGACCAATTCGCTGACATTAGATCATTTCGGTTTCCTGGAACTTTCAGGCAAGGATTCGAAAAAATTTTTGCAGGGCTACACAACCTTCAACTTGGAGACTTTGACGCCTGATAAAGCTCAAATAGGAGCAATCTGCGACATCCAGGGTAGGGTGATCACGAGTTTCTTGCTCGCAGAAGTAAAAGGAAAACTCTTATTAAGAATGTCAAAGGATCTTTTAGCAACAACCTTTAGTTTTTTATCAAAGTATATTGTGTTTTCAAAAGCAGAAATCAGAGACATATCTAATAATTTTTTTTGTCATGGAATAGCTATCTCAGAGAACAACAGCTTTATGAATGTAAAGCATCTTGAGAACGGGTTAGAGATAGATCTGGGTAATCGAAAAGAACTTTGGCTCAACGAGAGAGAACCGAAAGAAGGAATGTGTTTAAAAGATTGGACTGACCTGGAAATCGATCTATCGCATTCTTGGATTAGCTCTGAGAACAGTCAAGTGTTTTTACCCCAATCTCTTAATTACCATCAAATTGATGCATTGGATTTTAAGAAAGGATGTTATTTAGGACAAGAGATAATTGCCAGAATGCATTTCCGAGGAAAACTCAAAAAGAGACTGCATCTGATAAACGACCCCATAGTCCGGCTCAAAGACGGAGTTTTGATAAGCCAAGGAAGAAAAAAAACTCTAGCTGTCCTTAAAAATACCACCGATCAGCCAATAGAAGTTATCAGTCAAGAAAATGAAAAGGTCCTAGCTCAGCCGCTTTAAGCTTACGAGTGGATTCTTTCCAAATCTTGTAAAGGGTGCACGTCGCCCCATGGCGATTCAAAAAACTTCTTAATATATTCTTTCGGCACCTCAGAGGAAGAGGAAAATCTCCAGCTAGGATTACGGTCTTTGTCGACTAATAATGCTCTGACTCCTTCAACAAAATCAGACTCTCGCGAACAATGATAAGCAATAGTTAGTTCCATTCGGAAGAGATCTGCGAGCTTTTTATCTTTACCCCTAAACATCTGTTCTTGAAAAATCCGAGCCGTAATGGGAGAGCCTCCGAAGTAATTATCTTTAGCTCCTGACATCCAATCATCCGAACTCAGGATCGGCAAACGTTTTTCAAATTCTTGCAAGAAATCTTCAGCAGATAGACACTCCTTAATTAATCCCGCAATTTCAAATCGGTGGTCAAATAACTCACCCGAATCCTCTACTCTTGCTTCAAATTCTTTAAGAACTGAAGAAACCTTCTCGAGGTTTTCAAACCTATCACTCGCCCATTCAATGTTGCAAACGCTATCGAAGATTTCTTCCTTCCTGCCCTCATTGACTATGATATCTAACAAACCAAAGGCTAAACCATCGGCGTGTGTCAAATGACACCCCGTCAAACCTAGAAACCACCCCAACTGGTCGGGAAGGTCTGTTAAAAATTTTGTGCCGCCCGCATCCGGGAAAAGACCGATGGTTATTTCTGGCATGGCCAATTTGGTAGAGACAGTACCTAGACGATGCGAGCAACCAGAGAGCAAACCCAAACCTCCCCCCATGACAATTCCGCTGCCCCAACAAATTATTGGTTTTTTTATTACGCGAATAAGATAATCGAGCCTATATTCATGCGCAAAGAAAGAATCTGCATAATCCCGATTATTATCCCTGGATTGAAGAATTTCGCGTTGCAATCTTACTACATCTGCGCCTGCGCAGAACGCTCGAGACGAACTACTATCTAAAATGATACATTTTACGGAATCATCCTGATCCCAACCTTTTATTTTGGTATAAAGTTCATCAATAGTTTCTAACAAGAGGCTATTCAATGTTTTCTCTCGCACAAGCCTCGCAATCTTAACTGATCCTGATTCGCCCCTAGATTCAAAATCCACTAGCGACTCTTTGTCTTTCATTTTCAAGTCTTTCACAACGGAAACCAACTAATCGGCTCTTTACCCTCCGCCCTTAAAAAATTGTTGCATTGAGAAAAATGCTTGCATCCGAAAAAACCGCGGTTCGCTGATAGGGGCGATGGGTGAGGCGCCTCTAGTACAAGATTTTTTTCTTTATCTATGAGTTCCCCTTTTTTTTGTGCATAACTGCCCCAGAGTAAAAATACAATTTTTCTCTCCGATTCGCTTAAAAGATCAATAACTCGGTCAGTAAATATCTCCCAACCTTTTTTTTGATGCGAGCCTGCTCTTTTTTGCTCTACTGTTAAAACACTATTCAGCAATAAAACTCCCTGATCAGCCCAAGAATCGAGGCATCCATGACGGAAATCCGAAGCAGACAATCCAAGATCACCTTGTATTTCTTTAAATATATTCTTAAGAGAAGGAGGGAGTGGAACTTTTCTAGACACCGAGAAAGCAAGGCCATTAGCTTGGCCGGGCCCGTGGTACGGGTCCTGGCCGAGAATTACCACTTTTACTGCGTGAAACGGTGTTTTTTCAAACGCTCTAAAAAAAAGCTTACCAGGAGGAAAAATCTTCTCGCCTTTCCTTTTTCTCTCAGTAAGAAATTTTTTGAGCTCGACCATATAATGTTTTTCGAATTCAGTGGATAGTTGATTTAACCAACTTTGCTCCAAAGCTATTTCTCCCCGATTCACGGTTTAATTCTTGTTTTTCATCTGAGGAAACAATAAGACATCGCGAATAGAGGGCGAGTCCGTCAATAACATTACCAACCGATCTATCCCTATTCCTTCCCCAGCTGTCGGAGGTAGACCATGCTCAAGCGCTGCAATGTAATCCTGATCAAAGTGCATCGCTTCTTTATCTCCAGACTCCTTAGCCCTGGCCTGAGCTTGGAATCTCTCAGCCTGATCTTCAGGATCGTTGAGTTCCGAAAAGCCGTTTGCTATTTCTTTTCCCATTACAAAGAGTTCAAATCTTTCTGTTAAATCTGGTTCCAGCGGCTTACGTCTGGCTAAGGGAGAAACCTCGGCCGGATGGTCAATCACAAAGGTGGGTTGCTGGATTTTGTTTTCCACCAAAGCTTCAAAAAGTTCCATAATAATTTTACCTTCGCCCCAGTTTGGAGCGACTGAAATATTAGCTCGTTCTGCAATGTTCCTAAGACTTTCAAGACCATCAAGCTCCACTTGATTAATACTCGGACTAATCTCACAAATCATTTCCCGCATAGTTTTTCTCGCAAATGGCTTGCCAAAATCTAATTCGACTCCATCGAACTCAATAGTAGTAGATCCCTTTGCGATTAGCGCTAATTCTTTTAGAAGGGTCTCAGTTAGCTCCATTGCGTCGTGGTAGTCAGCATACGCCCAATAGAACTCAAGCATTGTGAATTCTGGGTTGTGCTTGGTTGAAACACCCTCATTTCTAAAGTTTCGATTCAGCTCGAAAATCTTGTCGAACCCGCCTACAACCAAACGTTTAAGATTCAACTCAGGAGCAACTCTCAAATACATTGACGCGTCTAAAGCATTATATCGGGTGATAAAGGGCAAAGCTGTCGCTCCACCCGGCTGGTTGAGCAACATAGGGGTCTCTACTTCCAAAAACCCCTCGCCAGAGAAAAACTCCCGAATTTTACTAACAATTAGAAATCGAAGTTGAAAAATATTTCTAGCCTTTTCGTTTACCATCAGATCTAGATATCTCTGGCGGTAACGCTTCTCTAAATCCGTTAAGCCTTTATGTTTTTCTGGCATAGGTCTGAGGGACTTCGTTAGTAATCGAATCTCTTTTATGTCAACCGTCAATTCACCTTTGTTAGTTTTCATTAAAAAACCAACACCGCCAACAATATCTCCTAGATCCCACTGCTTAAATTCCTGATATGCCTCCAGGCCTATTTTATCTTGTCGCACATAAAGCTGAATACGACCACTTGAGTCGTTAAGGGTGATAAAGCTAGCCTTTCCCATCATGCGACGGAGAACAACTCTCCCTGCCACCGAAACACTTATGTTTTCTTTCTCTAACTCAATCTTATCTTTTAGTTCATACAAGCTACGAACTTCGTCTGCTAAGTTACTTCTTCTAAAATCATTTGGATAGGCATCACCTGATTTTCTCCACTCATCCAATCGTTTTTTTCGAAGTGCTAACACATCCAATTCACTGGCTTGATCTACCTCAACTTTTTCATCCATTAGTCACACCCCCATCTTCAGGCTAGCCTCGATAAAATTGTCAAGATCACCATTAAGAACCGCCTGAGTGTTACTGGTTTCAATTCCTGTTCGCAAATCTTTCACTCGTCCTGAATCTAAAACGTAGGAGCGAATTTGACTGCCCCATGTAATATCCGATTTTTGATCTTCTATCCCTTGCATCTCAGCTCTTCGCTTCTGCTCTTCGACTTCATACAACTTCGCTTTGAGTTGCTTCATCGCTTGGTCTTTATTCTTATGCTGGGATCGCTCCTTCTGACATTGAACCGCTATACCAGAAGGGAGATGCGTTAATCGCACAGCTGAATCTGTTTTGTTGACATGTTGGCCACCTGCCCCGCTTGCACGATAGGTATCTATCCGCACATCAGACATTTCGAGCTTTATCTCGATCTCCTCATCCAGCTCGGGGGAAACGAATATAGAGGCAAAAGATGTATGTCTTCTATTACCCGAATCGAAGGGAGATTTTCGAACTAATCTATGAACACCAGTTTCTGTTCTAAACCAACCATATGCAAATTCACCCTGAAAGAAAATTGTTGTGCCTTTGATTCCTGCCACATCGCCTCCGGATACTTCAATGACCTCTGCACTGAACCCCCTCGATTCTCCCCATCTCAGGTACATTCGCATCAACATTTCAGCCCAATCTTGCGCCTCAGTGCCACCCGACCCTGCCTGAATATCAACATAGGCTGAACAGTTGTCTACTTTTCCAGAAAACATTTTTCTAAACTCTAAAGATTCCAAAGACCTCGAGACTTCTCTAACCTCAACCTCTACCTCATCTATAATATTTGAATCGTCCTCTTCCTTGACTAGTTGAAGTAGTTCCGAGATATCTTCGATAGCTATAAGAATTTTCTCCACCCTCACGATTACACCTTCTAATGAAGCCCTTTCCTTGCCTAATTTCTGCGCGTAGTCTGGAGTGTCCCAGACAGATGAATCGGCTAATTCCAGCTCAATTTCTTTCAATCGTTCTATCTTTGTTTCAAGGTCAAAGGTGCCCCCTAAGAACACTAGCGCGCTCTCTTAGATCACTGATTTGAGTCAAAATTCCAGAAATTTCCAATGGTCAAGGCCTTCGTTTGATTTTTAATAAGTTTAGCCGAATGCATGTTTTGTAGCTACACCAGACAAAGAGAGCCGAATATTTTTATAGCAAAAAAACATCGAGCATTTAAAATTCAACGAAGTTTTAGCTCTTAAATATTCGAATTTTCGTTGGGGCAGATATCACTGCGAGCAGCTCGTCCAACTGCCTTAAAGATTCATCCAGAACTTTCTCATTGACTATGCTTGTGATAATTGCGATCCGCGCAATGGTTTCACTTACTTCTCTCTGAATTATTGATTCAATCCCAATACCATTTTTTTTAAGCACGGAAGCAATTGATGCCATCACACCTGTTATATTTTTAACGTCTAGTCTTACATATGAAGCCGTATCAATTGACGAGTCTTCAATAGTCGGAGCTTCATTAAGATCAAAAAACCCCTCATTAGGAATGTTAGTTCCTCTCGATAAATGCACTAAATCAGAGATCACAGAGGAAGCCGTGGCGTCGCCGCCAGCACCAGGACCCACATACAAAGTCTCACCCACCGAACATCCCTCCACTAAAACCGCATTTGTTACGCCATCCACTTTCGAGAAAACTTTTTCTTTTTCAATCATTGCAGGATAAACGCGGAGACTTATTCCATCTGAAATGCGAAACGCAACAGCTAATGGCTTTAACGAAAACCCAAATTCATCAATTAGACTTATATCCTCTAAACATATCTCAGAAATGCCCTCTATCTGGACGGCTTCGAATTGGACCTTAATCCCAAAGCCAATCATCGCGAGGATGACAATTTTATGAGCAGCGTCTATACCATTCACGTCGAAGGATGGATCTGCCTCTGCATACCCTTTTTTTTGCGCTTCTTTCAGAACTTCGTCAAATGCTCGAGGTTGCTTTTTTGATGCCATTTCGCTCAAGATAAAGTTGCTGGTCCCATTCAGAATACCCGCGATTCTAGAAATTATATTTCCAACTAAGCCTTCTCGAATAGATTTTATTATTGGAATGCCACCCGCAACAGCGGCCTCAAAAAGCACACATACTCCCATCTGTCGAGCTGCTGAAAATATTTCCGAACCATGCATTGCAATGAGAGCTTTATTGGCTGTCACAACATGTTTTTTGTTTTTTACGGCAAGCAAAACGAGATCTTTTGCGTCTTCAGTACCACCAATAAGCTCTACCAGAACGTCGATATTGGGGTTTTTAGCAACTTCATATATATCATTTGTGATATTTATGCCTGTAAGGTCGCATTGCGGGTTCTCCCTTCGTAATGCCACTTGATGGATAACAATTTCATCTTCTAGTTTTCTGCCAATTTCATCTTGGTTTTTTTTAATTAGGCTTATCAAACTAGCGCCTACTGTGCCTACTCCGCAAATACCGATTTTCATCGTCAGCTTCCTGTCGGATGAGTTCTAAACATTTTTTTGATGCCCCGAATAGCCTGGCGAGTTCTATGCTCATTTTCGATCAAAGCAAATCGGACATGGTCATCACCATACTGGCCAAAGCCAATTCCTGGGGAAACCGCTACCTTGGCTTCTTGCAAAAGTAACTTTGAGAACTCTAGAGAACCCATGTCTCTGTATTGTTCGGGAATTTGGGCCCAAACAAACATAGTTGCCCTCGGTCGGGATACAGTCCAGCCAATAGAGTTCAAGCCATCACATAAGACGTTTCTTCGAAGCAAATACGTATTACGAATCTCCTCAACACAACTTTGATCTTCCTCCAATGCAGCTATTGCAGCTACTTGGATTGGGGTAAAAGTTCCGTAATCTAAATATGATTTTATCCTGGCTAAAGCGCCTACTAGCTCGCTATTACCGACACAAAAGCCCACCCGCCAACCTGGCATGTTATAACTTTTAGACATAGTGTAAAACTCAACGGCGACATCCTTAGCTCCAGGCACTTGAAGAATACTGGGGACCTCGTAACCGTCAAAAACTAAATCCGCGTAAGCCAAATCCTGAACAACCCAAATCTTGTGTTCCTTCGCGAACGCAATTAACTTTCTGAAGAAAGGTAAATCAACGCACTCTGTCGTGGGATTTCCCGGAAAGTTTACGACTATCACTTTGGGTTTTGGCCAGCTGTTGCTTATCGCTAGTTCTAGCTCGTTGAAAAAGTTACCATCCTTGATCAGCGGCACATGTCGAACATCCGCGTCCGCTATTACAAATCCATAAGGATGAACTGGATAAGAGGGATTAGGAACTAGGACCGCGTCTCCTGGGCCCAATATCGCCATCGCTAAATGGGCTATCCCTTCTTTCGAACCAAGAGTTACAATGGCTTCGGAGTTTGGATCGAGATCAACATCGAATTTTCTTTTATACCAACCGCAAATCGCTTTCCTTAATCTTGGGATACCTTTAGATTGAGAGTATCGATGAGTATCAGTTCTTTGAACCGTTTCCACCAATTTCTTTACTATATGCTCTGGTGTGGGCTGATCGGGATTCCCCATTCCAAAGTCTATAATATCCTCTCCGTTCGCCCTAGCCTTACGTTTTAATTCGTCAGTGATGCTAAAGATATAAGGCGGGAGCCTTTTTATTCTTGGGAAATCTTCCATTGCAACTCCATCTGTTTTCACAAAGCCAGCCATCGCTTTTTTTGAATAAAGCAAAAATTTCGTTTCAAGCCTGAACTATTAGAACGTTTACTTTTTTATTTGCCTCTCAGTGTGGAGATCCGGAAATTTAATTGGAGAAGTCTACCTAACTCGTGTTTCCAAGTCATTAAACCTTTTTCTTGGCTCTGGTACGAAAATGATCACCATAAGAGCTGCAATAAATAAGAAAACTATTCCTAAAAAAAACACTGCTTTATACCCTAGCAATGAAGCAATCAACCCTCCAAGAAGGGGTCCGAGTGCTCCAGCTATCTGAGCGGCAGTATTTGTAGTCGCAATCAGATTGGGCCTGTCTTTTAAAGTGCCGAACTCCAAGACAATGGCCCGAGACGAATTTTCGAAACCAGAGATTGATGCACCCACAACTGAAAAAACTACGATAGATGCAGCAAAAGAAACAGAAAAAAAATAAACTGAAGTCGAGAGAACCCAAAATATAATTGAACTTAGAAAAACCAATCTAAAACCACGAAAATCCGCTATGACTCCCCAAAGTAAATTTGAAAGAGTATTGGACAGCATAAAAACTGACGTCAAAGTGCCAAGAAAATACCCCGAGAAACCTACTTCTTGTCCAGCGTATAAAACGTAAAAGGGTAGAGTCATCTTCCCCATTGTCGCGACCGCTCTAGCCCAGAAAAAGAATCGAAAATTGATGTCTTTTCTTAGAAAGAATCTTATTGCTTTTAATTGTTCTGGAAATGACTGTTTCTCGCCAATCTCTGGAGGTGCCGGTTCCCGAATTAAGATGAGAGATATCAAGCCAAAGACACTTATAAAAAAAGCTATTATAAAACTGTAAGAGTAACCCTCTAGTTCATCCTGATTACCAAGCAAATAATCACCAACAAAGAAAGCGAATATTGATGCGGAGAGTCCACCAAAAAAATTTCTTAATCCCATAAGCCTGCCTCGCCGGCCAACGGGAAGAATTTTTGAAGTAAGATAATTAAAAACGACGCCCTGCATACCCTCCGCCAACCCAAACAAGCCTAAAAAAAAGATTACCAATACCAAAGTCATTTGATTTGAAAAATAGAATCCGGCTAGACCGATTAAAAGAATATTGATTCTCATAATAAAGCCCAGTCTTATAGCAATAGGCCCAACTTTTTTTCTATGCGAAATTACTTTAGCCCCCCAAAGTGGAGTAACCGCTTGCCCAAGCCCCTGAAAGAAAAGCGCTAGGCCAACTACAAAATTTGAGCCCCCAGATAAAATAAGCAAGTATGCGGGAATGAAGGTGGGTGCGTTTACAAGACGGAACCCTATTTGACTAAGGATCCCATGTGCTAAATAAGAGAGAAAATTGACGTTAAGGTTGCGCAGCACCGCAACTTCATAGCGCCTAAGGGCATTTTTTTCTTTGTAATCAACAGGGATTTTGTTAGAACTTAAGATTTATCTTATTCCTAAACGCGTCGCCATTTCATCTGCTTCGATATAGCCGGGTTGCAGGGTCCCATCCTCAAAAAAGATTGCTGGAGTGCCCGAAACACCCAATCTCTCGCCCAGTTTTAATTGTTTCTCGATGGGATTATCGCAATATAAGTCTCCGATATCTTCTCCCAATTTTGCTCTCGTCAATGCATCCTTAGGATCTTTTGAGCACCAAGCCGCCACGATTTTTTCATAGGAATCTGAACCTATGCCGGCTCTAGGAAATGCAAGATACCTAACCGTTACGCCTAACTGATTCAACATAGCAACTTCCCTATGCAATTTCCTACAATAGCCGCAATCAATGTCTGTGAACACAGTTATAGTGGCCAACGGTTCGGGAGTTTTCGAAGGAAATATGACCATTTCACTTTCGGGCGATAACGAGAGTAAATCACTCCGAATCTTCTTCCTAGATTTTTCTGTAAGGTTATTAAATCTACCCGAGCGCATGTCAAAGATTTGACCAGCAAAGAGAAAGTGTCCGTTTTTATCGGCGTACAAGATGCTGCCATCTTTCAAAGAGATTTGAAAAAGCCAAGGAATCTCTGAACCAGCTATGACCTCAATCGGCATTTCAGGAGAGATCGCCAATAGATTATCTCTGATCCCTTTCAAAATGCTTTCATGATCATTACCAAAGCATGCAGAAGTAAAAAACAAAAAAGATAGATGTAAAAAGATTCTCCTCACTAGAAATGATGCCATTACCTTACCATCGGACTTTGTCATCGATGGACTTTGCCCTAACCGAAAAAAATAAACAAATAAATTGTTGGTATTCAACCGCGAGGATGGTGGGTTTCATGAAATTTTTTTAGCCTCTCGCTCGCTACGTGCGTGTATATTTGAGTTGTAGACAAGTCGGAGTGCCCTAAAAGTAGCTGGACCACCCTAAGATCAGCCCCTCGATTTACTAAATGGGTTGCGAAGGCGTGTCTCAAAGTGTGTGGAGAAAGGCCTTGTTTAATGCCTGCTGTGACAGAGTAACTCTTTACTCTGTGCCAAAAAGCCTGACGAGTCATAGGCAAGCCTTGCCTGCTTGGGAAAAGGATATCTTCTCGTAGATTTTTTCTCAGAAGCTTTGGTCTAGCCTCCTCCAGATATTCATTGAGCCAAGATAAAGCAATATCTCCTATAGGAAGCATACGTTCTTTGGATCCCTTCCCCACCGTTCTAAGAGCGCCCTGGCGCAGGTTAATTTGGTCAATGGAAAGCCCAATAATCTCACTTACTCGCAAACCGCAGGCGTATATTAGCTCAAGCATGGTTTTATCACGCAGTCCTAGTGCGGTTTTCGTGTCTGGCGCAAGCAGCAAAATTTCCACATCTCTCTCCGATAAAATTTTAGGGAGTGATCTGCCAAGTCTTGGATTCTCGACTTTTTCCACAGGGTCTTCGTCTATTAGATTTTTGTCATGCAGAAATTTGTAAAAAGAATTAATAGCGGAAAGTCGCCTAGACACAGAACGAGAAGAAATCCCTTTTTCTAATAAGTAAGAGAGATAACCCAAAATCAACTTTCTGTCCGCTGCAACCAGGCCCCGAGACACTTTTGAGCCCAACCACTTGCTTAAGCTTTTTAAATCGTATCCGTACGAACGAAGCGTATTCTCGCTTAGCCCTTTTTCAACCCACAATTTACTGAGGAATTGTGAGATTAGGGCAGCGTCGCTTTTCCAATGCAGTTTATGGCGCCCAGTTGTACTTATAAAAAGCTCCTAACTTCGGTTCAGGCTTTCACACGTGGCTTTGTTGAGAAAATATCGAAGTGTTAGCCTAATTTTTCTTTTATTCTCGCAGATCGCCCGCTTCTTTCTCGGAGATAATATAACTTAGATTTCCTGACATCGCCTCTGCGCTTCAAGGTAATACTATCTATAAGCGGACTATGTGTCTGAAACGTTCTCTCTACCCCTACCCCATGAGAAATTTTCCTCACCGTGAACGCAGAATTAACTCCGCGATTCCTTTTAGCTATAACTACACCCTCGTATGCCTGGAGACGCTCTCGGCTGCCCTCCCTTACCCTGACCTGAACGATAACTGTATCTCCTGCGCCAAACTCGGGATGACCATGTTTAATTTGGCTCGCTTCGATATTTTCTATAATTTTGTTTTTACTCATCTATCTGTCCTTCATTCGTTAGA
>CAJYCI010000013.1 GCA_913428515.1 uncultured Gammaproteobacteria bacterium
GCTGGTGACTAAAATTTTGCGACTCGCCATTACATTTGGATTCCTAAAAATTTGACCACCAAATATATAGTCCAAGAGAACGATTTGCACGAAAAGTTTTTTGGAGTTTAGATTATTATGACTTAAAATACGGTTGGTTGATCCGCTAAAATAAGTCAGGAAAAAACCTTGATGAATACTTTACCAACGGTCAAGCATATTGTTGCCGTTGCCTCCGGCAAAGGTGGCGTTGGCAAATCTACTGTCGCAGTGAACCTAGCGCTTGCACTCTCAAAAAAAGGTCTTCGCGTTGGATTGCTAGACGCAGACATCTATGGGCCTAGTCAAGCCCTAATGTTAGGCGCGAGAGTAAAAGAAGGTTTGGAAGTGGTTGATGAGTTACTACTTCCCGTCAAGCTTCACGGTATCGAGTCAATGTCTATTAGTTTTGTGAGTTCGGAAAGAACCCCTGCTATTTGGAGAGGACCAATGGCAAGTGGCGCTATGGAACAGCTGTTGATGAAAACTAAGTGGGGCGAGCTCGATGTGTTGTTGGTGGATATGCCTCCTGGTACCGGCGATATCCAATTGACGTTGGCCCAAAAAGTTAGGGTTTCTGGAGCGATCATAGTTACTACTCCTCAAAACGTCGCGTTACTAGATGCTCGAAAAGGCATAGAGATGTTTCGGCGTGTGTCTATCCCGGTGATGGGGATTGTGGAAAATATGAGCATTTACGTTTGCCCTGAGTGCGGTCATGAAGACAGAGTCTACGGTTCGGGAGGAGGGTTATCGGTTGCAAAAGAATACGGCACTGAACTGCTTGGAGAAATCCCACTCAACTCAAAGGTCAGAGAGTGTTCGGACGAGGGTCAGCCCATATTTTCTAAGGATTCGGAAAATCTTTTTAACGAAATTTTTCTAAAAATAGCTGACAGAGTTCAAGAGTTTCTGGATTCGTCTACCGTTCCCGTCCCAAGCTTAAAGATTTCTGACGATTAGCTGAAAAATTACCTTGGTTGAATAAATTACTCACGCTTTGGGCAATGTCACGCCAGTTTGTCCCTGATATTTTCCGTTTCTATCGGCATAGGAGGTTTCACAGATTTCGTCAGATTCAAAAAAAAGCATCTGGGCTACGCCCTCGTTCGCGTAAATTTTTGCGGGCAGATTTGTTGTGTTTGAGAATTCCAAGGTGACATGACCCTCCCACTCTGGTTCAAGGGGGGTAACGTTAACGATGATACCGCATCTTGCGTAGGTAGATTTTCCTAGACATATTGTAAGAACGTTTCTTGGAATTTTAAAATACTCCACCGTTCTGGCAAGGGCGAAAGAATTCGGGGGAATAATGCAAGCGATTCCGGAGACATCCACGAAACTCTTCTCGTCAAAATTTTTTGGATCCACTGTAGCCGAATGAATGTTAGTAAAAACTTTAAAATCCTCTGAACATCGAACATCGTAACCGTATGAGGAAGTTCCATACGAGATCAATTTTTCTCCCTTCGGACAATGTCTCACTTGTCTAGGCTCGAAGGGTTGGATGAGCCGATGATGCTCTGCCATTTTTCGAATCCACTTATCTGATTTTATGGTCATTAGAATTCTTTATCCTGTTTTATCCCCAGAAAAATACTTAACGTTTTTTGCTCCAACCTTTAATATCGAGTTGCCAGTTTTTTCCCTTCTCCCTTTGAATCATTTTGACTAGCGTATACTTATACTTTGGAGCTAGCCAGAGAATAGTAGATCGATTTTCTTTCCTCCTTTCTCTTATTATGCGAAGGGCTCTAAGAGCCCCCAACTTTGTATCGATCTTATCTATACTCGCGACAACAAATTTATACGGTTTTAAACTTCCTTTGTCTTGGACCCGGTAGGAAAAACTCCTGCCGACTTTTATTTCTTCTTCTTCTGATTCTTGAATAAGATCAAGTTGCAATTGATATTGGACAGAAAGTTTATCAAAAATATTTTCGCCAAATTTACCTCGCGCGCTTGTTGGCTCGCTTAAGTTGATGTCTTGTGCGAGAGTAAAACTCTGTCTATCCGTTTTACCCAAGGTTCTTTTCTTATAAAAATATTCCGAGGACACTATTTCCCCTCGGTTAAGGGTAAATGTCGATTTTTGGTCTATCTCAAAAAATGCTGAGGAAGCTTTAAAAACAGCGATTTTTTTTTGCCCATCTGTTGCGGTTACTTCTCTTAAGATCTCGATGCGCAGGGGCACTTTGGACATTTTCAGTTCGTAAACCGCGCCGTATTCAATAATAGCTAATTCTGTTGTGTCTGCATCGATCTGGCTGCTAACTAAAATGGCGGCTAGAAGTAAAATTATGTATTTCGGATAGATTTTTCTGAGTTTCACAATATAAAGAAGGTAGAATAGATTGATGGAAAATTTAACGGAAAATAAGACGAAGATATATCTAATTTGGACGCTTTTGTTAGTCTTATTTCCGTTTCGATCTTTAGCCAAAACATTTGAGGACTTGTATATTGCTGAGGTTTTAGTCCCAAATGAAACCAGTAGAGAGCTATTTGCCGGTTCCAGAGCAGGACTGGCGCAGGTGCTTGTGAGAGTATCGGGTTCGAGAGCCATTCAACAAAGCAAGGTGATCGTAGAAGCCTTAAAAAAGTCCGATTCCTACTATTATAAATATGGTTATGAATCTTCTGACGAGTTGATTTTTTATGAGGGCGATCTGACCCGCGCTTTGAAACTGCGACTAGCTTACGAACCAAGCGTGATAGCCGAGCTATTGAGAAGAGCCGATTTGCCGATTTGGGGGAGTAATAGACCAGAGGTTATGGTTTGGATAGCTTACATGAAAAATCGAGAACGATATATTCTTGATGAAGCCAGTGAATCGGAACTTTTGTTTTTCCTTAAAGAACAGGCATCGGAACGAGGAATTAGTTTACTATTTCCAATTCTTGATTTGACAGACACATCCAGGATCAGCGTGCCAGAGGTTTGGGGTCAGTTTCATGAAAAAATCGAGATCGCGTCAAGAAGGTATGCGCCAGAGATTATTCTTACCGGAAGGCTATACAATGAACCAAATCAGCCTGCCGAGGGCCGTTGGTCGCATAACGGTTTTGGCGAGTGGCAATCAGGTGAGGGTATGACTAGTGCTGCTGAAGATTTGCTTAAAGAAATGATTGATCGATTGGCAGACAACCTCGCATCTTTGTATGCAACTGGTTCGACTCAGGGCAGAGTCAATGTAACTGTAAAAGGCGTTACAGACTTTAAAAAATACTCAGAGATAAGCAAATATTTCAAAAATCTGTCCCCCGTAGTAAGTAGTTCTCTGAAATATATGGGACCGAATTTGAGTCATTTTGACTTGAGGATAGAGGGGCAACCAGACCAATTAGTAGAGATCGTTAGGTTGGATGGACTTCTCAGCTTAGTTAAACACAGCCCGGGAGAGGATGGGCCGCTTTTGATCTATAAGTTAGAGGATTAATTTTGTTGGACGTATTTCAAGAACTAGAGCCTATAGTAAAATTCTTCTGGGAGTTGCATGAATTCTCTTTATCGAAACATTGTTATTATTCTTGCTCTATCAATTTTTATAGCTCTGGTGCTTCTGTTGGACACGATTTTAGTTCCATTTCTAATTGGTCTTATTTTAGGCTATCTAGGTGACCCTTTGGTCGACCGGCTCGAGAAAATAGGGTTCCCCAGAACTTTAGGCGTTTTTGCGGTTTTCGTGGCATTCGGATCCGTCTTAGCTTCGGCATTTTTAGTTATATTGCCTCTTGTTTTGGCTGAATTAAGTGCTCTCATTAAGTCTATACCAGCGGTTTTCGTTTGGTTTCAGGCGACCTATGGACCCAGCTTTATAGAAAATTTTGGGTTTGATCCTTTTGGGATAAAGCCCGAACAGGTTGGCGTCAAGGTGCTCGAAAATTGGGCAGAGGCGGGTGGTGTATTGGGAACTATTGTCTCGCGTATTACTAATTCTGCTTTTACCTTTTTCAGTGCAACCGGAAATTTCTTCCTCTCGCTCATCGTGGCTTTTTACTTCATGATAGATTTCGACGCTATAGTCGAAAAAGTTCGCGGGCTCATTCCAAGGCGATATGAGTCGACTGCAGTGAAGCTTGGAAGAGAGTGCGATGAAATTTTAGGTGCCTTCTTAAAAGGTCAGATGTGGGTGATGTTTTTTATGGGGTGTATCTATTCCTCAGGGCTATATGTTTTGGGAATAGACCAAGCTCTGCTTATCGGTTTCTTGGCTGGTCTTGCTTCAATTATACCATATCTTGGTTTTGCTCTGGGTTTTCTGGGAGCGGCTGTTGCCGCTCTAATTCAGTTTGGTGATTTGTTTTTCCTTTTTTATGTAGCGTTAGTTTTTCTGGCAGCGCAACTTATAGAGAGTGTTTTACTTACTCCGTGGTTAGTTGGCGATAAGATTGGTTTGCACCCGCTCGCAGTCATTTTCTCGCTAATGGTTGGCGGGTATGTATTTGGTTTCGTAGGAATATTATTAGCCTTGCCTTTCTCAGCCGTTTCCATGGTCTTGGTACGTCATGGGCATCAAGTTTATATCGCAAGCCCCTCTTACTTGAGAAAAAGAGAAGACAAAGATTGAGCAAGGATCTCTCTTATCAATTGCCGTTGTTTTTGGATTATAGTGCGCAGATCGATCGTAGTTATGATGAATTCGTTGAACACAAAGCGGATCGAATTTTTCTGACTAGAGGCCTTACTCTTGTTTACGGTCTGCAAGCTGGCGGAAAGACCCAATTTATAAAAGCTGTGCTTAAAGAAGCCAAACTCAGGAAGCTAACAACTTATTTTGTCGAGACCAATGTCCCTTATGATCATTCTGCTTTTGAGAAGGCGGGGCTATATAATTTTGTTTGCCTAGATAATTTAAATGAAGTTTGCGGTATTTCCGAGTGGGAGTTATCGCTTTTCCATTTAATTAATTTCATGGAAGATACAAAGAAGAAATTAGTGCTCGGCACGTCAGTGGCTCCTGATAACCTTGAGGTAAATTTGGCAGATTTAGGCTCCAGACTGAGATCCGCTGATAGGGTTTACCTTGGCCCTTTTGATGATGAAGCTAGAATAGATTTCATGCGAAGAATAGCAAGGTTGAGAGGTTTCGAGATTTCTTCTGATGTTGGCAAATTCATCTTAAGGCGATCCAAAAGAGATATGCAGGAAATCGAAGCTCTAGTAGAAAAACTAGAAGCTGAAACAATGAAACAACATCGAAAGCTTTCGATTCCCTTCGTAAAGGAGATTTTAAGAATCTGATGCCTAAGATTTTTTTTACAGGAGGTGGAACTGCGGGACATGTTACACCAAATATTGCCCTGATCAGAGAGTTAACCTCAGATTTTGAGATTGGCTATGTTGGAGAGAGTTCGAGTGTCGAAGAAAAGTTGATTTCAAGTATTCCGGTGCCATTTTTTCAGATTAAGTCTGGCAAGCTTAGGAGGTACTTTTCGTTAAAGAATATTTCCGATCTGTTCAAGGTGGTTGTAGGTTTCTTCCAAAGCTTAAGGCTATGTATTACGGAGAGACCAGACCTGGTCTTTTCAAAAGGTGGTTATGTGGCAGTGCCCCTTGTTTTTGCTGCTAGAGTTTTAAATATCCCAATTATTGCGCATGAATCAGATGTAACCCCCGGATTGGCAAACAAGCTTACTTTCCCGTTCTGTTCGAAAATTTGCTTGACCTTCCCAGCTACGGATGATCAGCTTAGTGACAGTCGCGTTGTTTTATCAGGAACACCTCTGCGAAAAGCCTTAATAGATGCAGATGCTAAAAAAGGATTAAGGCTATTAAAATTCGACAACAATCAACCAATCTTGCTGATCTTTGGAGGCAGCAAGGGTGCTAGATTTTTGAATGAGCTTGTTTATCGCCTGAGAGACAAGCTTTTGGAGTCGTTCAACGTCGTGCATATAACCGGCGAGGGTAACGGCTCTCCGGAACGGGAAAAAGAAGGTTATATCCAAAAGGACTTTCTCAATAATGAATTTGGTGACGTGCTAGCTGCGGCTTCGGTGGTGGTTTCGAGGGCTGGTGCAAATTCGATCTATGAATTGCTCGCCCTGCGAAAGCCTCATCTCCTTGTGCCACTTCCCAAAAGCAGAAGCCGGGGAGATCAGTTAGAGAATGCTCGAAAATTTTGTGAGCTAGGTTACAGTCGTTTCATAGAAGAGGAGCTGCTCACGGACGATATTTTTATTCAAGAGATCAGTAAATTGATGGCCAATAAGACGAGCATTGAAAAGCAACTGGCGAATTTCGAAGCTCCGAATGCGGTTTCAATTATTGTCAAAGAAATCAAAAAAATTACAGGCCAAACAGGCGTTTAAACATGCTAGGCTTGTCCGTAGTTTTCTTCTGGATTAAAAAATAGAATTCTTAAGGCTTATTTATGTATAGGATCCGCTGTCTAAACAATATCTCTCAGAAAGGCTTGAATGTTTTTAAAGAACAAGGTTTCGATCTTGATGACTCAATTCTTGACAGCGATGCGATCGTTTTGAGGAGCCACAAACTTAATGTAGAAGAATTAAATGCTGAGGTACTGGCGATAGGGCGAGCAGGTGCAGGCGTCAATAACATACCTGTTGATGTTTGCACTGAAAAAGGAGTGGTTGTTTTTAATACCCCTGGCGCCAACGCGAATGCCGTTAAGGAACTTGTCCTTGCAGGCTTGTTGCTGTCAGTTCGAGGCATCTCAGAAGGCATACGTTTTGTTCAGAACCTAGATGCTGGTGAGGACAAAAAAGAAATGAACAAAATCGTAGAATCCTCAAAGAAAGACTTCAAAGGAACCGAGTTAAGAGGCAAAACACTTGGTGTTCTGGGTCTTGGAGCGATAGGGTCGATGGTCGCTGAAACAGCTTTGAATTTAGGTATGAAAGTAATAGGTTACGATCCCGCTTTATCCGTTGAAGCTGCTTGGAAGTTGTCCAGCCAAGTAGAAAGAATAAATAATTTGCCGAGTTTGTTTGCTGGATCAGACATCGTTACGCTGCATATTCCAGCTTCTAAAGACACGATAGGAATAATAGATAAAGATTTACTTAATAATTTTAAGGATGGAGGTGTCTTGCTAAACTTCTCACGTGAAGAGATAGTGGATGAGGCAGGTCTGCAAGAATCTTTGGCTACTGGGAAGGTGAGGAAATTTATTTCCGACTTCCCAACACCTGGAGTGCTGGAACTAGAAAACGTTATCTTAATGCCTCATCTGGGAGCTAGCACCTCTGAAGCTGAAGAGAATTGTGCACTCATGGTCGCTTCTCAGATTACAGATTTCCTCCAGACTGGGAACATAAAGAATTCTGTGAATTTTCCAGATGTAAACCTTGAGCGGACAAGTGGATCATTTCGCTTAGCGGTTGTAAATCGAAACGTTCCAAAGATCCTGGGAAGCGTGCTTTCAACCTTGGCCGAGAAAAATATTAACGTGCTTGACATGCTCAATAAAAGTAAAGACGAGATCGCATATAACTTGATCGATATTGATACTAGAGTTTCCGATCAGTTGCTCGAAGAGATATCCAAAATTGATGGTGTCGTAAACGCTCGAGGTTTCCACTAATTAAGATCTAACCTGATTTCTTATGAAGAAGCGCGCTGGGGAGAGTATCTCTTGCTCAATTTTTCCAAGCGCACAAGGCTCGCCAAGAATTTTGCTTATGAGCTGCTCAGAATATAGGCGAGCGTGAGTAGCTCCCCTTGACCCAAAAGCCAAGCAGTAATGAAGACCTGGTTCAAATAATTTCACATCTCTTACTCGTTGGGTCTTCGTCAGTCCCTCCCACTTAGGTGCATGTCCTACAATTGGCGTGCGATCTCGAGCAGAAGCTCTCAGCCCCACCCATTCTTCTCGGATTTCTAAAGGTTCTCCTAAAATTTTTTCTGCTTGTCCTAGCAATGTATTTGTATCATCCGATGATATTTGAAGAGTAGAGCTGTTCTGATAAGTCCCGCTGACGACCGATTTTCCTCCAACGGTCGGGAAGATCGTAACCATACTATTCATTACATTTTTCAAGTCACAAGTATTCACTGATATAGCTTGTCCTTTAATCTTTTTTATTTCCAGTTGATCGGGTAATAGCTCCAAGTTTGCGCCCGTGGCCAAAATAAGATTTTTCGAACAAAAAACTTCTTCTTTTTCGCTAGAACCTATCCAGTAATTATCAAATTTAAGTTTTGTGATCTTGATTATCTTTTTTGTTAATCCTAGGTTTTTTGAAAAAACTTCAGTACTGAACCATCCTGCGCGCGGAAAATGAAAATGATTCTTTTTTGTTTCTAACATCAGCGAATCTGGGAGAAGATCGCAAATTTCTCTAAGCCTTTTTTTCTCGCCATGTGCACCTGGAATGGAGGTGAGACCTGTGCGAAAAAACCCTGGAGCGTCGCTCATATATTCGCTTGCGGCAAGAGACATTAGGTATCGAGGTTCAGCTTTTTTTGCTAAAAGGGGAAAAACACTTAGCTGCGGAATGAAGGAGGGCCCCGCCACGCCCATGTCAATAACAGTTGGCTCGATATTACGTTTAATCAAAGCTTCCGCGCAAAACAAACCAGCTAGTCCTGAGCCGACGATTGTAAAACCGGCTTCAATTATAGTAGCTGGTTTCCATCTCTCGCCCAGATAGGCTCTCAACATCTCTTTTTTCTTTCCAAACCCACGCTCTTTTTTAGTTTTGAAGCCATTTCTCTCAAGATTAAATTTGACTTTCCCTGCCGATGAGAAGGTCAGGGCTTTCGCTCCAGGCCTTGATAGCGTTCTGATCTTTTTAAAAACTTGATTATCCCACATGCATACATTTTTGGCTGGCGAGAATCCGTCGAGAAACCAAAAATCTACGTTAGCGTCTAAATTTGAAAGGGCACTCACTACGTCGTCGAGCACTATCAAGATTCTTACGTTTTCCTGAATCCAAATGACATGTTGGCCTCTAAAGGGAATCGGATAATGAGAAATAAATTGATCTTTATTGCTCGTTTCCAAAAACTGAAGCATCTTTTTCAAATCCGCCTTGCTTACAGGGTGCTTTTCAATCGAGACATAATTTAGTCTCGCGGATTTGGGCATGCTGTTCCAAAAATCGGCAGTTAAAAGAAGATTGAGTCCGAAACCTAAGCCAAGCTCACAAACCGTAACTTGGGAATTTCCAGGTATATCCCGAACTAATTCCGCGAATGGTTTGACAAATACATTTAACTTTTCTTGAATAAGATGGTCTTCTTGGCCATAGACGTCTCTATATTCGGGGGAATAAGGATTCTTACCGTCCCAAACTATCTCGGCAGGTTCTAAAATATATTCTGATTTTTTCATGTTTGCTCAAGTATAAGGATTTATTTTGCAAGGAACCCTTTTTCCTCTAAAACTTCAATCAGTCGGTCTTTGTTGGATCCTTGAATAATAATGTCTCTGTCACTACATGAACCTCCCACTCCAAGCCGTTGTTTTATTTCTTTTGCAAGTTTTTTTAATTCTACTTTTCGAAGAGGAATGTTTCTTATTACATTGACTGGTTTACCTCGTCTTCCCGCAGTCTGTTTTTCGATAAAAATTGGCCCGGAAATTTTATGACTTACTGTTTTATCAGAGCAAATACATTTTTTAGCCTGCTCCTCACATTCAGGACATAACGTTCCCCTGTCCGTTGAGTAAACGATATTTTTTCTGATCATTTCGAATATACAAAGATAGAGAGAGCTCTTTCCTGCCTTGCCAAAGAGCAAACGTGGATTAGCTTAAAGAGTGCTTGTTCAAGAATCTCTGAATTTTCTTCGTCTTGATCTAATTCCTCATCGTAATCTAAGGATTCTCCCCAAATTCCGGCCAAGGAAGGGATATCATCTTCGGGAATCTCAGCAATTCTTTCGGTTATAACTTCATTAATTTTAACTAGAGAGATTCCACCAAGATCACTTTCGAAAATTAGTCCTTCTAAAGATTCGGCTTCATCAAAAAATATCCCAAGCAAGTGAGCATAAAGCTTAATTCTTTTCTCAGAATCGATTCTGCCAAGGGAAACACTCGGAAACGTTTCACTAGGATCTTCGCTGTCTATTACAGACGTTATTTGATCTTCAATCGCTAAAACGAGGGAGTGACTGGACTCAAACAAGCGAGACCTTGTCTGCTTGGAGACCTTTTTCGGAACTCACGGTGATGAAACTTACTCTTTGGCCCTCCCTAATATTACTTGTTTCTTTCTCTGAGAAATTTCGGAAATGAACGAATATCTCATCTCCTTGATCGGCACTGATAAATCCGTAGCCTTTTCGGGAGTTGAACCATTTGATGTTTCCAAACTCAATGGCCTCCTCGTGTGGGCCAAAAAGCTTGTCTTGGAGAGGGAATGATATAAGCGGCCCTAGAAAAATAACTAAAAACAGGCCCACATCTTTAAGTTGTTCCGGAAGGGACATTTGTCCTAAAACATCAAATTTTATCAATGCAAAAATAAAAGCTGTAATTAAAATCATAAAACCAAGTTTTTTTATCGTTATCATATGGATGACTTTCTACCAAGTTAACTAAATTTGAGTTCCTCATGATACTAAGCTCTTGAGGTAAGTGGAATATCTGTTTGGCTTGCACTCGTTCTATTTTTTCTCACAGTCCTTCGGTATGCTTTAAAAGAATTGACTTATAGTTCTTTACTGTCTGCTCCAAGCCTTCATAAATGGATTCGCAAATAAGAGCGTGACCTATTGATACTTCGCTAACCCCAGATACTTGTTGGACGAACAAGGGTAGGTTATGCTGGTTTAAATCATGACCCGCGTTTACCATTAACCCTAAATTGATGCTTTTCTCCGAGGCTGAAATCAATTTGTCCAAGGTCTTCATCTGCTTGTCCCCGCCGAATGAACTTGCGTACGGTCCAGTATAAAGCTCGATTCGCTCTAACCCCATTTTTTTGGCAAGATCGATTTGATCGAAGTCTGTTTCTACGAAACCACTTGTTCTGATTCCTTGAGATTTCAGTCTCTCAACGATTTGGCCGAAATCAAATGTAACTTCTTCGAAATTCCACCCATGGTCTGAAGTTAATTGCTCGTTAGAGTCTGGGACTAAGGTGCATTGACTTGGTTTAACTTTCTCAACTAAATCAATAAAACCAGGGTATCCGTTATTTTGTTCTGCAAATGTCGGATTACCTTCGATGTTTAATTCAATATGGTGGTACTCCGGCTTTTTGAGAAGTACAGAGAGTTCAATTACATCGGCAGGGGTTATGTGTCTTTGGTCGGGGCGAGGGTGAACGGTTATCCCATCGGCTCCGCCCGCAATAGCCGTTTTCGCTGCTTCTATGACGCTAGGCAATTTTGTTTTACGTGAATTTCTTATGAGCGCAATTTTATTTAAGTTAACTGAAAGTTTCGTCATTAGTTTGTCCAAATTGCTCGTCGGAGAAAATATTAATTCAGTGTTTTACACATCTTTTTTTTCATGTTTGTCTAGTTGCGCAAGATAACCGCCCTTTGCCAAATAGCCCATCGTGATTGCTATGTAAAAAAGACTTATTAGGGGCCCGCCAACAAATTTATATGTTACCCATATTTCAGTGCTGAACGTGTAGGCCACGCCTAAATTCAAGAGCCCAGCAATAAGGAATCCTAGCGCCCAGCCATAGTTTAGACGCATCCATATTTCGTCTTCGAGCTGAATCATTTTGCCGGCCATTCGTTTCAATAAATTTTCTTTCAAGAGGACGCTGCTGAAGACAAGAACAAAACCAAACAACCAATTTACGATCGTTGGCTTCCACTTAATAAACACATCGTTCTGCAGAGCGATTGTAAGTCCACCAGAGATTATGATTACTGCGAACACAGCCTTAGTCACTCCTCTCACGTTCTTGAACAAAATTTTCTCGAGCAAAATCTGGCAGCCCGCCCCAACCATAAGCGCTACAGTAGCTAAATAAATATCGTCAAATAAAAAAAAGACTGATACAAAAGCAAGTATGGGCATGAAGTCAATTAGCTGTTGCATGGTCCGCTTTTCCTGTCCTCTATTTGAATAATCTAGTCGAGGGTAACGCAAGTCATAAAGGATAACTATTATTATCGCGGGATAAGAGCTTTGCAAAAACAGGATAAACGGACTACAGAAATCTCGTGTCCCTCCAACCTTGCAACATTTTGAGGTTATTGATACTAGGGGAGCAGATCGAGACCTATAGAGTTGGAGACCTTCTCGCTGTCTAAGCATTCTTTTCTTAGCTATAATATTGTCTCAAGAAAAATATTTGGAAGATTAATTGGAGTCGTCTAAGGAAGAGGCTAGTCTCGGTTCACAAAAAGAGCCGCGTGCGGTGATAAGAGGATCACCATTGCCCCAACTCCCTCTGGACTTGTATGTTCCCCCTGATGCTCTTGAGGTTATCATAAGAGCTTTCGAAGGCCCTTTGGACCTTCTTTTATATCTCATTAAAAAGCAAAATTTAGATATTTTAGACATAGAAATTTCTCAGATAACAGAGCAGTATATGCAGTACATTGAAGCTCTCAAAGAGATGCGATTTGAACTAGCGGCAGAATACCTCGTGATGGCCGCTTTTCTTGCCGAGATTAAGTCCAGAATGCTCTTGCCTCGGCAGGCAGAGGACGAAGAGGAAGAGGAAGACCCTCGGGCAAATCTCATAAAGCGGCTGCAAGAATATGAACGTTTCAAGAACGCAGCGTCTGAAATTGATGAGCTAAATAGAGAATTCAGAGATTTTTGGTCTGGCAGGGCTGCACATGAACCGGTAAGTGCGCCTTCAAAGCGACCTGAAGTTACTCTAAAAGACTTAGTCTTAGAATTTGCTGAGGTAGTTAGCAGAGCAGAGTTGAAATCTAGTCATCCCGTGCAATTGGAAGTGCTTTCTACTCGAGACAGAATGATAAAGATTCTTCGGACGTTGGAGTCGGGACCACAAGATTTCGTGGCGTTCGGTTCCTTTTTTAGTCCCCAAGAGGGAAAAAAAGGAGTGGTCGTTACTTTTATGGCCATTTTAGAACTTATAAAGGAAGGTTTGCTGGAAACCGTTCAGGGCGATCAGTTTGCGCCGATATACATAAAACTGGCTTAACAAAAAGCAGACTGGAAAAAAATGGAAAAGTTACCGATAAAGGAAATCATCGAGGCAGCAATCCTCGCGGCAGACGGACCGCTCTCAATCCAGCAGTTAAGTGAAATTTTTGAGGAGAAATCAGTTTCTAATCCAGAAATAAAGCAAGCCGTCGCAGAAATACAAAAAAGCTGCGAGGGCAGAGGTTTTGAGCTAAAAAGGGTAGCCAGTGGTTATAGGTTTCAAATAAGAGTAGTTTATAGCGACTGGGTTTCTAGGTTGTGGAAAGAGAAGACGCCGAGATACTCTAGAGCTCTATTAGAAACTCTTGCCTTGATAGCTTATCGACAACCTATAACGCGAGGGGACATCGAAGACGTCAGAGGCGTTTCCGTGAGTAGCAATATAATACGAACATTGATTGAGCGGGATTGGATTAAAATTACGGGGCACAGAGAGATTCCAGGACGTCCAGCTCTTTATGCTACAACAAAAGCTTTTTTGGACTATTTTAACCTAGAGCGTCTAGATCAATTACCTGCCCTGCAAGAAATAAAGGAATTTGCCGTAAAAAATGGGCTCCCTGAAAAGCCGGACAATGCGGTTTCGGATTTGTCCAGTGAGTTTTTGGCAAAAAAGGAATCAGACTTGTTTGAGGCTAATGAAAAGGATAGCGATGACCATAGAGGCTAAAACTTACAGTGCTAAAGTTTTTTCGTCCTCACGAAGAAAAGCATCACGGACTAGTTGATATGGAAGAAACAAAGAAATCTGAGAAGTTGCAAAAAGTGCTCGCTAATAGTGGCCTGGGCTCCAGAAGAGAATTAGAGGGTTGGATCGAAGCGAAAAGAGTTTATGTGAATGGCAATTTAGCTAAGCTTGGTGACCGAGTCGCAATCTCTGATGAAATTAAAGTTGATGGGAGATTGCAGAACCAAAAGGCGAGACCTCAACGTTACTTGCTCTACAACAAGCCGGCTGGAGAGGTGTGCAGTCAAAGAGATGATAAGAAGCGAAAAAAAGTTTTTGACAGCTTGCCTAAATTAATAGGGCAAAAATGGATATCAGTTGGACGTCTTGATATCAATACGAGCGGCCTTCTTCTCTTCACAACTGATGGTTTCTTAGCTAACAAGCTGATGCATCCGTCCTCACGAATTGAGCGAGAATACGCTGTGCGTGTTCTTGGTAATGTGCAGCCGAGTTGTTTAGAGGCTATGAAATCAGGTGTTGTCATCGATAACACCCTGATGAAATTTTCAGATATCCAGAAGAGTCAAAATGTAGATAACGAAAAACGAGCTAATCAATGGTTTTACGTAGTTCTTATGGAGGGAAAGAACAGAGAGGTTCGAAAACTTTGGGAATCGCAGGGCTATGCGGTTAGCAGGTTAAAGCGGGTCCGTTTTGGTACATTTTTCATCCCCTCTTCAGTTAAGGTCGGACATTACAAGGAATTAGGAAAAAATGATGTAAGGGCCTTGCGCGTTCTTGCGGGGATTAACGATGTCCTTTGATCCGATTTGCCCAATCCCAAGTTTGCTGGTTTCCAGAAAACTCCCTTCCGTGTTCTTGTTTGCTATCTGGTCCAGCTAAATAGAGGTAAAGAGGCATTAACGTCTTAACGTTCTTTATTTTTTTCGGGTCTTCCCCAGGGTAAGCTGATCGTCGCATAGATGTCCTTGTGGCACCTGGATTAACGCTCGTCACTACTACCTCTGCCGTGTTTTCTAGCTCCTCACTCAATATTTTTGCGAAACCCGTTAGAGCAAATTTTGACACTGAATATGCTCCCCAGTATGCCCGCGGAGTTTTTCCAACGCTTGAGTTAGTAAATATTATCCTTCCATCTGCAGACTTTTTGAGCAACGGTAATAGAGCTTTGGTTAAAACGAACACAGAGGTAACATTTGTTTGAATGACGGACGTCCATTCTGCGGAATCATAATTCTCTAAGGGTACTCTTGGACCAAGGATCGCTGCGTTATGAAGCAATACATCAAGCTTTCCGTAGTTGTCTTCTATTGTCTCTTTGAGTTGCTCGCTGGTTACTTCGTCCAAAGTTTTGAGGTCTAGGTTGACTATAGCGGGTTCTGGCGCGCCTAATTTACAAATTTGGTCATATACTCTTTCAAGTTTTTCTTTTGTCCGACCCAACAGGATAATCTGACCACCATGCTCAGCAAAAGAAACCGCCGCCTCTTTTCCTATACCGTCTCCTGCCCCGGTAACCAGTATTACTCGATTTGCTAGAAGATCTTCTCTCAGATTAAACAAGTTAGGCTCTTATTTTATGCAGTGAACTATGTAATTCACGTCTACGTCGCTACTAAGCTTATAAGTTTGAAAGATAGGATTAAATACCATGCCAGAGATGTTTTGAACTGAAAGGTTGTGCCTTCTGCACCAAACCGCTAGTTCTGAAGGTTTGATAAGCTTCGCGTATTGGTGAGTGCCTTTCGGTAGAAGCTTTAGAAAATGCTCTGCCGCTATAATTGCGAGGAGAAATGATTTTGGGTTTCTATTAATCGTCGAGAAGAATGCATGGCCGGTTGGTTTTAAAAGCTTAAAACAGCTGGAGATCACAGATTCGGGATTAGGAACATGCTCAAGCATTTCTAAGCAAGTGACAACATCAAATAAATCGTCATTTTCGATAGAGAGTTGCTCTATAGTAGTATTTCTATAATCAGGGAAGATTCCTGATTCGTAGCTATGAAGTTTGGCTACTTTTACTGGTCCTTCTGCAGCGTCAATTGCAATTACTTGCGCCCCTGCCAAGGTCAAAGCTTCAGATAAAATACCGCCCCCGCAACCGACGTCAAGAACTTTTTTTCCCTTCAGATCAACTCTTTCGCTTATGTATCCCATACGGATTGGGTTGATATCATGAAGCGGTTTGAATTTCCCGCGGGTATCCCACCACTCTTTCGCTATTGCTTCAAACTTTTCTAGCTCTTCCTTATCGGTATTTTCTTTGTTCATGATATTTTCGAAGCTAAAGACATTATTTTCTCTTTCCATTTTTCTACTTTTCTATCAAGCTCGAGCACCTTGAATTTTAATAACTCTTTGTTTTGCAGGATGCGTTTTCCATCTATCCAGACATTAGAAATATTAGCGTTCGTGCAATTGTAAATTAGTTGGGATACGGGGTTATAGACTGGTTTTAAAACTATCGATGACATGTCTATTGCAGTTAAGTCAGCTAGTTTTCCAACTTCAATGCTCCCTATTTTGTGCTCGAGACCTAAAAATTTTGCTCCATTCAATGTAATCATCTCAAGACAATCCTCCGCGGATATTTGAGTCGCATCGTTAGTGACTGCTTTGGATAAAAAACTCGCTGCTCTAACTTCTTGAAGAATGTCTAAATCGTTATTGCTCGCAGCACTGTCGGTTCCAATCGCGACATTAACATTTTTCGCTAACAAATCACTAATTGGACAGATCCCTGACCCTAGTTTCATGTTTGACTCGGGACAGTGGCCGACATGAACTTCGTTCTTCGCTAGTCTTTCTATTTCATCGGAATTCAATTGAGTTAAGTGAATTGCTTGAAGACTGCTATTCAGTATGCCTAGCTCTTCAATTCGAGCAAGCGGTCGAAGGCCTGATTCATCTAATGAATCTTGTATTTCTTGACTGGTCTCATGTAAGTGGAGTTGAACTTTTAGGCTCTTCTTCTTCGCTAGTTCAGCGATTCTTAAAAAACCTTCATCGGTTACGCTGTAAGGGGCATGAGGAGATAAAGACAAGCTTTGTAAGGAATTATCTTGCTGTCGATCAAGAAACGCCAGGCCTTTTGCAAGGTGATCTTTTTCGTCTCTTGCCCAATTATTTTTAAACTTTAAGACAGGAATCCCTATCTGTGCTCTCATGCCAAGAGACGCAAAGGCACTTGAAGAGGCATCGGGAAAAAAATAATTGTCCGCAACGGTTGTGGTTCCGCCCATTATCATTTCAACTCCGGCAAGTTGCGTTCCATCACGCACAAAACTTGGATCGACAAGTTTCGCTTCAATTGGCCAAATCCAATTACTTAGCCAATCCATCATATTCCGATCATCGGCTATTCCTCGAAGCAAAGACATCGCTGCATGAGCATGGACATTTATGAAGCCAGGAGTTAAAAGTTGATCAGGAAGCGAGATGTTTGGAGCTGTCGGAAAAATTTTTAAAGCTTCATTAGTTGGAAGAATCTTTGAGATTGTGTTTTGCGAGACTGCTACAGAATAGTCCGCGAGAACACATGACCTTGGGACTACGGGAGCAATCCATTTAGGAGAAATTAGGTAGTCTACTTTTTGGCTCATACTAAACTCTAGTTCTTTGTAAAAAGTCGGCGATTATTTCGGTGGTGTTCGGCTAAACGAAGCTCCAACCGCTAACCAGTAAACCCCCAAACACAAACTATAAACCAATATTTGTGAAGAGCATAAAAAATCATTAAAAACAATAATTTAAAATAGCACCATCGTTTAAAAACGATTGAGGTCAAATTTAGATTCGTGTTAAAATGATCGGGTAAAACTTAAACTTTTTAATGTTTTTTTTCGTTTTGTTTCGGTCCTTTTTTTGATTGCTAATCAAGTCCTAATAAACAGGATTATAGGGCTTAATTATGTTTGTTTAGCTTACAAAAAAACCGACCATGAAACGTTATTACTGGGTGGTATCTAGCTGTGTCAGATCAAGATAGTAAAGATATAGAAACGATTAGCATCGAGGAAGAGCTCAAATTATCTTACCTCGATTACGCCATGAGTGTTATTGTCGGACGCGCTCTTCCGGACGTTCGAGACGGGTTAAAGCCCGTGCACCGAAGGGTTTTGTTCGCAATGAGCGACCTGAACAATAGCTACAATCGGCCCCATATCAAATCGGCTAGGGTGGTCGGAGAAGTTATAGGCAAGTACCACCCGCACGGAGATATGGCGGCTTACGATACGATTGTTCGAATGGCCCAAGACTTTTCGATGCGTTACCCACTCGTTGACGGCCAAGGAAACTTTGGGTCTTTGGACGGAGATGGAGCTGCGGCCTCTCGTTATACAGAAGTTAGGATGGAGAAAATTTCTCAAGAATTATTGGCAGACCTGGATAAAAACACTGTAGATTTTTCTGAAAATTATGACGGCACGCTTAAGATGCCCGAGGTCTTGCCATCCCGACTTCCCAACCTCCTTATAAATGGATCAAGTGGTATAGCCGTGGGGATGGCTACAAACATTCCCCCTCATAATCTCAATGAGGTGATAAGTGGTTGTCTTGCGTTGATGGAGAACCCAGATATTAGTGTTGAAGAATTGATGTCTTATATCCCAGGCCCTGATTTTCCGACAGCGGCTCTCATAAACGGTCGCGCAGGAATAGTTCAAGCATATAAATCGGGTAAGGGAAGAGTTCAGATTAGATCAAGGTGTGAGGTTGAATCTGACGCCAAGACGGGCAAAGAAAAGATAATAATCAAAGAAATTCCTTATCAGGTGAATAGAGCAAAGCTGTTGCAGAAGATTGCAGAGCTGGTTAAAGAAAAAAAAGTTGATGGGATAGTAGAGTTGAGAGACGAGTCTGCTTCCGAAACAAGAATAGTAATAGAGTTGAGAAGGGGCGAGGTGGGCGAGGTAGTGCTGAATAACTTGTATGCGCTGACGCAGCTTCAGAGTGTATTTGGCATAAATATGGTTGCCTTGGTGGAGGGCGAGCCTAAGTTGCTAAATTTAAAAGAGGTCCTCGAGTGTTTTATTATTCACCGCCGGGATGTAGTTACCCGGCGAACGTTGTTTCTTCTCTCTCGAGCAAGGGCAAGAAGCCATATTTTAGAGGGCCTCGCTGTCGCCCTATCAAACATTGATAGTGTGATTGAGCTTATAAAGAATTCTACTAACTCTCAGGAAGCGAAAGAAAAAATTCTAGAGTTGGCTTGGGTTTCTGAAACAGTTGAAGAGATGCTCAAAAATGTTAGTGAGGGCGCGACTACCCCTGAGGATATAGAACCAGGAAAAGGTGTTCAGGAAGACGGACGTTATTTTCTTACCGAAATCCAAGCCCAAGCTGTATTAGATATGAGACTAAATCGACTTACAGGGATGGAGCGGGAAAAATTGATCGAGGAATATCGCGGAATTATTAGCGATATTTCGGAGTTGATTTCTATTCTAAGCAGTTCTGAAAAACTCCTTGAAATTATTCGTGAAGAATTAGTCTTAGTTCAAAAAGAATATGGAGATGAGCGCAGAACCGAGATAGTCGACGTCGAAGAAGATTTGACAGCTGAAGATCTGATTCCTGAACAAGATGTTGTGGTGACATTTTCTAATGGGGGCTATGCGAAAACGCAACCGCTGGACACTTATCGTGCCCAAAGAAGAGGGGGTAGGGGAAAAAGCGCTGGGACAGTCAAGGAAGAGGATTTTATTGATCATCTTCTCATAGCAAATACGCATGAGACGCTCCTTTGTTTTTCAAACAAGGGAAAAGTATATTGGCTTAAGGCTTATCAAATTCCGCCTTCGAGCCGAACAGCTCGCGGTAGGCCGATAATTAATATTCTCCCGTTGGATGAGGGTGAGAAAATTACAGCTTTGCTTCCAATAAGTGGATACGATGAAGATCGTTTTATCTTTATGGCTACTTTGAATGGGACTGTTAAAAAGACTCCGCTAAAAGATTTTTCTAGGCCAAGAAGCACCGGCCTTATCGCCATTGAGCTAGATGAAGATAATACGTTGGTAGGAGCGTCTGTCACAGATGGGACTAAAGACGTCATGCTGTTTAGCTCTGGTGGTAAAGCCATAAGGATTAAAGAGTCTGACGTTAGGGCCATGGGAAGAACGGCGAGGGGTGTTCGTGGAATTAGGCTGAAGAAAGATGAGGAGTTGATATCTTTAATTATACCCTATGAAAACAGTGAGATTCTTTTATCCAGTGAAAATGGCTATGGGAAAAGAAGTAAAATAAGCGATTACTCAATTATCGGACGTGGTGGTCAGGGTGTTATTTGCATGAAAGCCTCTTCCAGAAATGGAAAGTTAGTGGGTGCGATAGAGATCTCAAGCGGTGACGAAGTCATTTTGATTAGCGACCAGGGAACTTTAGTAAGAATTTCCAGTGCCGAAGTATCCTTACAGGGACGAAATACCCTTGGTATAAAGTTGATAAGTCTTACAGAGGATGAAAAGCTAGTAGGAATAGCGGCGGTAAATGAACTCGAAGACGACTTAAATTCGTAGCAGAGCTCGCTCATTGTTTATAAAAGATTATTGTGGATAGAGAGGATGGGTGGAGTCTTATGAAAAATTCTGGAACAGACGACAGCCGTTTAGAGCAGATGCGCAGTGCTATTGACCAAATAGATAAGGAAATTCTATTAAAGCTAAACGAACGAGCGTCTTTTGCAAAAAAAGTCGGTGAAATTAAACAAAGAGTGGCAGGCGGCGAAAAAGTTACTTTTTATCGTCCGGAAAGGGAAGTAAATATTCTAAGAGAGATAATAAATAAAAATGAAGGAGCGCTCCCAAACGAGGCAGTAGAACAAGTTTTTCGACAAATTATCTCTGCTTGTCGTGCTCACGAATCCCCAATGCGTATAGCTTTCTTGGGACCAGAGGGGACTTTTACTCAAGAAGCAGCCTTAAAGCACTTTGGGGGCTCGGTCTCATCAGAGCCGATGGAAACGATCGACGATGTCTTTTCGATGGTTTCGTCGAAAAACTGTGATTACGGTGTTGTTCCTATAGAGAACTCCACAGAAGGGGTGGTGGGCAACACCCTTGATAGGTTTATGAAAACCAAAATCAAAGTTTGTGGGGAAATCAAAATAAAGATCACTCATTGCTTTTTGACGCCGCTCAATTCTGACACACCGGTAGAAAAGATCTACGCCCACCAGCAAGCTCTAGCGCAATGTCGAAACTGGTTGAATTTGAATTATCCTGGGGTGCCCCGTCTCGCAGCGTCTAGCAATGCTGAAGCAGCAAGGCTAGCATCAGAATCCGCAAGTTCGGCAGCCGTGGCGAGTAAAGTAGCAGGAGAAATCTATGGGTTAAAAAAATCCGCAGAAGGAATAGAGGACGAGTTTAATAACGCGACACGGTTCGTGGTTTTAGGGATGGATATGATTCCTCCAAGCGGGTCTGATAAGACCTCGATTGTTGTTTCTACAAAGAACGAGCCAGGAGCTTTATTCAGCATATTAGAGCCATTCCAACTTCATGATATTTCGTTAAGTTCAATCGAGACGAGGCCCGCGAGGGATGGCAAGTGGTCTTATGTATTCTTTATTGATTTTGAAGGTCATATTGATGAGATTTCAGTTCAAACCGTTATAGAAGAAGTTAAGAATCGTTCCTTATCAATTACGGTTTTAGGTAGTTATCCTATGGCACTTGTTTATGAATAGTAAGTCAGGGTTTTTTCTTAAGCTCGCTCAATCCGGATTGCAAAATCTCGCTCCTTACAAACCGGGCAAGCCGATAGAGGAATTGGAGCGAGAGACTGGGAACAGGGATTTAGTAAAATTAGCTTCAAATGAAAACCCCCTCGGTCCGCCTGACAGAGTTCTGGCTGCAATTTCTGGAGAGCATGGAAACCTCTCGAGGTACCCGGACGGGGGTGCTTTCTATCTAAAGCAAAAACTGTCCGAGAGGCTAAATGTTGCTCCAGAGATGATCACCTTAGGTAATGGGTCAAACGATGTTTTAGAAATGTTAGCACGAACTTTTTTGGGTCCGGGAACAGAGGCAATAGTTTCCCAGCATTGTTTCGTGGTTTATCCTTTGTTGACAAAGGCGCTGGGTGCCGATTTAGTCGAAATTCAAACGCGGGACTACCAGCCTGACTTGGATAGCACATTAAAATCTGTAACCGAAAGGACCCGCATGATTTTCTTGGCGAACCCGAATAATCCGACAGGTACTTGGGTTTCAAAAAAAGAGATTATTTCTTTTATGAATAATCTTCCGAGTTCGATTTTAGTTGTTTTGGACGAGGCCTATTATGAATACGTTAACAGTCAGGATTATCCCGACGGCATAGAGCTTCAAAGAGATTATGAAAACCTTGTAGTCACTCGAACTTTTTCTAAAGCATATGGCTTAGCGGGGCTGCGAATCGGGTATTCTGTGAGTAATCCTGAGATTGCCGACCTGATGAATCGAATCAGGCAGCCGTTTAACGTAAATTCTTTGTCATTGGTAGCGGCGAGTTTAGCGCTGGATGAGATGGATTTCTTAGGCGAGTCTATTGCAATCAATAATGAAGGTATGAAGGTCTTGGAACAAACCTTTTCTCTTTTGGATCTGCAATATATTCCATCGGCAGGAAACTTTTTGACTGTCGATTTAGACCAAAACGCTCTTCCGATTTATAAATCGCTTCTTCAGAAAGGCATCATCGTCCGCCCAATAGAGGTCTACGGTCTTCCCAATCATCTCAGAGTCTCAATTGGCCTACCTCATCAAAATGAGAGATTTTCCGTGGCGCTGTCAGAGGTCCTCAGTAATTTCCAATCTTAAGAGTAAATAAATGTTTAAAAGAGTGGTGATTATAGGTTTTGGGCTAATTGGCGGTTCGATAGCACTTTCAATAAAAAAGCATCGTCTTTCAAAAGAGCTGATAGCTTGGGATATAGATAAGGATTGCGTGAGAAAAGGGGTGGAGCTAAATATGATTGATGGTTTTGCTGAAACCATAAGTTCAGCGGTAGCAGGAGCTGAGTTAGTCATTTTATCGGTCCCTGTAGGTGAAATGCGAGGGGTGCTAGAGCAGATAGACCTGAAAGATCAGATAATTACCGATGTTGGGAGTGTTAAAGGCTCCTTTGTCGAAGATGTTGAAGCAGTATTTTCAAAAGTCCCTCCTCGTCTTATACCTGGTCACCCAATCGCTGGTTCGGAGAAAAAAGGTATGGTAGCGAGCGCGGAAGATTTGTTTGAGGGACATTCTGTGATACTGACTCCGAATGAAGAGTCAGATGAGACCGCCTTGCATAAGGTTTCTAAGCTTTGGAGGCTAATGGGCTGCAAAATTTCTATAATGTCGGTTCAAGACCACGATACAATTTTAGCTAAAACTAGTCACCTCCCCCATCTGTTATCTAGTGTTTTTAGCGAGAGCATTTACTCTGAGTCAGACCGATCGGCGGCTTTAGCTCATGCGGCGGGAAGCTTCAGAGATGTGTCTAGGGTTTCTGCCTCCGACCCAGCTATTTGGGCGGATATTTTTTTGGCTAATGATTTGAAATTGATCGAATCTTTAGAAAGATTTATGGTCGGACTTGAGAAAATAAAAAATAAGATAGCCTCTAGAAACCACTCCGAAGTGAAAAATTTTCTTGAAAGAGGAAAAGCTGTGAGAGACCATTTTTCATCTATTACAAAAGAGCTCTGATATGGTAGACATCTATCCTCCTGTTGTAACGATAGATGGACCAAGTGCGTCCGGGAAGGGAGCCGTTTCCGAGTTTCTTTCGCAAAAGACGGGATTCAACTATCTCGATAGTGGTCTGTTATACAGGCTTTTTGGGTTGGAGGTTTTATCTCAGGGTATCTCCCTTTCGGTTTTAGCTGATGAGTGGAGTGAATCAAAAAGGTTAGTAGAGTGTTTAGAGGCTAAACTTGCAAGTAGGTCAAAAGAAACTAAAGTTGGATCTTTCGGTCCAATTTTCATGAATGGCACTAGTGATGCCCGGACCGAGCACGCAGGAGCTTATGCTTCGAAGATCGCTCAAATACCGCTCGTGAGAAGAGCTTTGCTAGACTTACAAAGATCCTTTAGAGAGCATCCGGGCTTAATAGCAGATGGGAGAGATATGGGGTCTGTTGTTTTTCCAGACGCGTTGTTGAAAGTCTTTTTAACAGCAAGCCCTTTGTGCAGGGCTGAGAGACGTCATAAGCAGTTGAAAGATAAAGGAATCGATGTTAGTCTCG
>CAJYCI010000014.1 GCA_913428515.1 uncultured Gammaproteobacteria bacterium
AAGATATGAACACCAGCTTGCTGGAAATTAGCAAATCTATCAAAGTGATGAAATCGAACGCTCCCAGCGCCTCTGAGTTCCTCGAAGCTTTTACATCTGTCGGAGCCGTAGAAGAATCAGAGAGAGAGGTATTTTTTGCTGACTCCGATAGCCCAAGTCTCAATTCTTATGTTAAAAAAATGCGAAATTACGAAAGTCCCCATGAACGAGACGTTTATCTCCCAAAAGATAAACACTCTGTTTTGTTCTCTGCCTACAACAGGATTGGACGGGTGCAAGCTCTTATTGGACATGGGAATTTCAATGTTTTGAGTTTTGACGAAATGATGAAAATCGGACGTAGATATAGTTCAGTTGGCACGTTTACTAATGCTGAGACGGACTTTTTTGAAGGGCTGTTTTCAGCAAATGCGAGAGAATACGGCTTCTTGGGAGACAAAGTCACGGAAAAACTTACTGAAACCATACAAAAGAGCCAAACAAAAAAGATTTCGAAAACCGGACATTTCTTATTTCGGGGAAGATCTGAGAGGCTATACCAAAAGCTCAAAGACGACATCGGAGTTTCGATAACTCTGACTTCAGGAATAAGAAGCGTGGTTAAGCAGACTCATCTTTTTATAGCAAAAACAATTCAATCTGAGGGAAACCTCTCAAAAGCATCAAGAAGCCTGGCGCCTCCAGGACATTCTTACCACGGGATTGGAGATTTCGACGTTGGGAAAGTTGGATATGGTAATAGGAATTTTACAGAAGCATTTTCTTCGACGGATGAGTTTAAAAAGCTTGTTGATCTAGGATATGTGAGCATTCGTTATCCTCGGAACAATATGTTGGGGGTAAGATATGAACCTTGGCATGTCAAAGTTGTTTGAAATAGTTCAAATCTAATAATTCAGTTTTAGCCAAGCTTTGAATTGTCCATGGGACACCTGAAACTTCGACGATTTCTTGGACGGTCAGTTGCGCAATAATAGTGAGAGAATCTAGAAGCTTTAGTAGCTCCCACTAAAAAATATTGTGGTCCTATCTAGCTATCAGAGGGTATACTGCATTCCTACTATTTTGAAAGGTTTTAAAATGGTGTCTATTAACTTTTCGACTAAGACGCTGATGGTCGGATCATTTGTTACAATTTTGATCTTCTTGAGCGGCCCATTTGGTTACAAGTACCTTGGAATGGGTTTGCAATCTTCGTTGATCGCTGTCTTGATAGCAGTGTTTAGTGGCGTCATCCTCTCGATTTCTGCTGGCCTCTTCGTTTTTAAGAGCATAAGAAACAGCATGGTTTTGGACAGAAATTTATGTTTAATATCTCTGGTTGTTAGCCTATTACCCTTGACTATTATGACTCCACAAATAGTCGCGGCTGTTTCTGTGCCGCCAATACATGACATTTCAACAGATACCCAAACCCCCCCTTCCTTTGTAGAGGCGAAAATATCTAGAAGGGGAGCTCAAAATGACTCAGAGTATGGTAATTCGGCTTGGCCTGCAGAGCGACTTGCAGCAGCAACTCTTTCTGCTTACCCTGAATTGAGACCGATAAACTCGAGTCTAGAAAGATCAGAAGCCGTTGAAAAATCGAGAGAAGTCTTACAGTCGATGGGTTTGGAAATAATAAGCGTTGATTTCGAGGCGGGCCGCGTGGAAGCAGTGGAAACTAGTTTTTGGTTCGGGTTTAAAGATGACATCGTAGTTCGTGCGCGGGAAGCTCCGAGCGGAGTCAGGATTGATATTCGATCGAAATCTCGTGTTGGTCAAAGTGATTTGGGTGTTAACGCAAAAAGAGTTTCGGCCTTTACCAAAAAGTTTACTTCAGGGAATTGATTTTTTTCACTATTAAGTCATTCAGTTGTTTTGGGTTAGCCTTTCCAGCGGTTTGTTTCATTATTAAACCTACAAAGTAGCCCAGAATCTTGGTTTTCCCTTTCTTGATTTGCTCAATTTGTTTTGGGTTGTTTTGGAAAGCTTCGTCGATTAAATCGTCTAATTGGCTTCCATCGGATAGCTGAGCGAGATCTTCTTCTTTTATCACCTTGTCTACGGAGAATGATTGTCCCTCCCAAAGTTTCCCAAATATTTTCTTCGCTGTCGTGATTGAGACAGTTCCATCTGATGTTCGCCTTATCAAGTCGCAAAGTTGATTTGGCGATACTGGAGAGTCTTTTATCGTAATCTCGACGTTGCTTAACCGGTTAAACATTTCTCCCTTTAGCCAATTTACTATTTGCTTAGAGTCTGGGTTGAGTTCGTAGCAGCTCTCATAAAATTTCGCTAACTCTAAATCGTTGCTTAAGAATTTCGCGTCTCTTTCCTCCAACCCATGCTCTTTCGCATATCTTTTCATCTTCTCTAAGGGTAATTCGGGAAGCGTCTTCTTTATCTGATCAATATGATTTTGATCAAGTGAGATTGGGAGGAGATCTGGCTCAGGGAAATATCGGTAATCTGTCGCAGTTTCTTTACTCCGCATTGACCGGGTTTCATTTTTTGTTGAGTCGTAAAGCCTTGTTTCTTGCGTGACTTTCTCTCCTGATTGGATCAGGCTAATTTGCCTCTTAACTTCGTGGTTTATAGCGTATTTGAGAAATTTAAAGGAGTTTATATTTTTAATCTCGGTTCTAGTTCCTAATTCTCTTTCACCTTCTTTTCGAACAGAAACATTAGCATCACATCTAAAGGATCCCTCGGCCATATTACCGTCTGATATTGATAGATAAGTCACTAGTTGGTGTATCGATTTAGCGTACTTTACTGCTTCCTCTGCCGTTCGCATATCGGGCTCCGAGACAATTTCAAGCAATGGAATACCGGCTCTGTTCAAGTCAACCCCTGTCATATCAGGGAAAGCATCGTGCAGCGATTTGCCAGCATCCTCCTCTAAATGAGCTCGGTTTATTCTGACAGTTCTGGTTTCTCCGTTATTAAGTTCGATGTCAAGGCAACCGTTTTTTACAATGGGCTCATCCATTTGGGTTATTTGATAACCTTTGGGCAAGTCGGGGTAAAAATAGTTTTTTCGGTCAAAATGGGAGGTTGTTGCTATTTCTGCTCCAATACAAAGTCCAAATGCAATTGCTTTAGGAAAAATCTCTGCGTTAACTGTAGGCAAAGTGCCGGGCAATCCAAGATCTATCTCATTTGCTTGTTCGTTGGGTTCGCCACCAAAAACTGTACTGGCATCCGAGAAAATCTTAGATTTCGTCGAAAGTTGAACGTGAATTTCTAAACCTATAACCGTCTCCCACTGAGAGTTGATCATGTTCGCTTATCCGGGGAAGTTAAGTGCCAATCCGTTATCGATTGGAACTGATGCGCTATCGAGAGAATTTGCGCTTCGTCGAAGTAATTTCCTATCAGTTGGGCTCCTACAGGCAAGTTATTAACAAAACCGGCCGGCATAGATAAAGCGGGTAATCCGGCTAGATTCGAAGAGGTAGTATATACATCTTGCAGGTACATTTCTTTTGGATCGTCTGCTTTCTCTCCCAGACGAAATGCGGTGGAAGGAGTCGCTGGCGCAATAATCACGTCTACTTTTTTAAAAGCTTCAACAAAATCGTTTTTTATAAGTCTGCGAACTTGCTGAGCCTTTCTGTAAAAGGCATCGTAATATCCAGAAGTAAGGGCAAAAGTCCCTGCCATAATCCTATTTTTTACCTCCCTACCTAGTCCTTCAGTTCTGGATCTTTGATATAACTCCTTTAAGTCAGATGGACCGTCGCATCTATAACCGAATCTAACCCCATCATATCTGCTTAGATTGGCTGAGCACTCTGCTGGCGCAATCACATAATAAGCTGGAATCGCGTAGGAAAAATTTGGGAGATCTATTCCAGTGAAAGTCATACCAATTTTTTCCAATTCCTCGATTGTCTTTTCCATTACCAAACTGGTTGCGAAATCAAGTTCTTTCATGAGCGGTTCGAAAATGCCTATTTTTATTTTGCCCAGCGGTCGTGAGAGGAACGCACGGTAATCATCAACCGCTACTTGTGCCGAAGTAGAATCTTTTTTATCGTGTCCGGACATTTCTTTTAGCATTATTGCGCAATCCTCAGCTGTTAGTGCCATGGGCCCTGCCTGATCGAGGCTCGATGCGTACGCAATCATTCCCCAACGAGAAACTCTTCCATACGTGGGTTTAAGTCCAGTAATTCCGCAAAAGGACGCCGGCTGTCTGATACTTCCACCTGTATCGGTGCCAGTGGCTGCGCTGCATAATCTTGCCGCAACTGCGGCGGCAGAACCTCCAGATGAGCCTCCAGGGACTCTAGTTTCATCCCACGGGTTTCTGACTGGTCCAAAGAAACTTGTTTCGTTTGACGATCCCATCGCAAACTCGTCCATATTGGTCTTGCCAAGAGAGATTGCTCCCGCTCTCTTCAGGTTAGAAACCACGGTTGCATCGTATGGGGCAACAAAGTTTTCTAACATCCGTGAACCAGCTGTTGTCTTTGTTCCATATGCGCAAAATATATCTTTGTGGGCGATTGGAATTCCTAACAGGGTCTTATTGCCTCCTCTTTTTAATTCCCGGTCAGCAGCCTTGGCTTCCTCGAGTATATTGTCATTAGTCGATATAAAGCAGTTGAGCTCGCTTTTCTCTTTTATTCTATCTAGCAAGGTTTCTGTTAATTCTGCGGAAGAGTATTTTTTGTCTCTAATGCCTTTTATTTGTTCTGTTAGAGTCTCGTCTAGCAACTTTATTCCACAACTTTTGGTACTAGAAAAAACCCGTTCGCTGCGAGGGGCGAAAGAGCTAAAAAAGAGTCTCTTTGTTCGACATCTCGACATACATCATCACGTAGAATTTGCCTCGCATCGTGCGGGTTAGCCATAGGAGCAACACCATTTGTTTCAGCTTCGTTAAGCGCAGAGGCCATTTCAAGTATTTTCTGCATACCAATTATCAAGTCTTCCTCATCTTTTTTTTCAACTCTAAAGTTTGCGAGCTCAGCAATTCCTTTTACAGTTTCTTTGTCTACTTTCACTATTTAATGTTCCAAGAAATTAGGTAACACAACGAATGCTAAAGGCCTTTTATAATTTACGCAAATTTAGCGAGACGCGGCAGTCTTGGAAATCGAAATTTAATCGATATTCCTATTTCGCTTTAAATTAAAATCTTATGTTTTAATCAGGAAATAATTTTTTAATTGTAATAAGGTACTACATCGAGTGGATTAAGCTTCAAAACGCTTGTTTTAAGGGGCAAAAGTCTGTTTTTAAATTAATGAAGAGAGGGTTAAAAATGTTTAAGCGGTTAAGGGGAATGTTTTCGAACGACTTGTCCATAGACCTTGGGACTGCGAACACTTTAATCTACGTTAGAGAGCAAGGAATAGTCCTAAATGAACCCTCTGTAGTTGCTATAAGGAACAACAACAATCAAAAAAACGTTGCTGCGGTGGGGATAGACGCGAAATTGATGCTCGGCCGAACACCTGGGAATATAACTGCAATAAGGCCGCTGAAAGATGGTGTCATCGCAGATTTTCAAGTAACCGAACGAATGTTGCAACATTTCATAAAAAAAGTTCATGAGAATAGTTTTATCCGCCCGAGCCCACGGGTATTAGTTTGTGTCCCGTGCCAATCAACTGAGGTGGAGCGCAGAGCTATAAGAGAGTCTGTGGTCAGCGCAGGCGCGAGGGATGTGAGGTTAATCGAAGAACCGATGGCCGCTGCTTTGGGGGCGGGGCTTCCGATTCAAGAGGCGGTCGGTACTATGGTAGTGGATATAGGAGGTGGAACTACCGAGATTGCGGTCATTTCCCTGAATGGTGTTGTTTATGCTCAATCTGTGAGAGTTGGGGGCGATCGGTTTGACGAAGCGATTACAACCTATGTTCGGAGAACGCAGGGAAGCCTAATTGGAGATGCAACTGCAGAGCGGATTAAAAAAGAAATTGGTATGGCGTTTCCATGCACTGAAGTTAGAGAAATTGATGTGAGAGGAAGAAACCTGGCAGAAGGAGTTCCAAGGAGTTTTACTTTGAATAGCAATGAAATTCTTGAAGCCCTGCAAGAACCGCTCTCCCTCATTGTGCAGGCTGTTAAAGGAGCATTAGAGCAAACCCCTCCCGAATTGGCTTCTGATATAGCGGAAACAGGTCTCGTTTTGACTGGAGGGGGTGCGTTATTAAGAGAGCTTGATAGACTCTTATCCCATGAAACAGGGTTGCCAGTAATTCTGGCTGAGGAACCTTTGACCTGTGTAGCTAGGGGAGGAGGCAGAGCACTCGAACTAATGGATGATATGGGCGAGGCAGAGATCCTACAAATTCAATAGCCTCAGTCAAGGTCAAGGTTTGCTTAGGGTTAAAGATTTTTAGTTACTTAATAAAAACGACGGCAGGAAAAAAGTATTAAAGCTCTTTTTCATGAAGAACGATCTTTATTAGGTAAAACCATCGTCTTGGTTTTATTTTCGTGCTCGTTGATATTAGCAGATCGCTTTTCAAATTTTGTAGAAAAACCAAAGGCGCTTTTATCTTCCGGTCTTTATGTCATTCATTTTTCTGCAAATCTTCCAAACAACGGCTTTCAGTGGGTCAGTAGTTTTTTCTCTACGCAGAAATATCTCAGTGACCGTATTCTAGATTTAGAATCTCGGCTTCTTTTCCAAAGCACCGGGATGGAAAAAATGGCGAGCTTGATTGAGGAAAATAATCGGTTAAGAGAACTGTTGGGTTCTGCTGCAAAATCGCAGGACAGTGTGCTTGTGTCAGAAGTTATAGGCATTGATCCCGATCCAATCAGACAAAATATCCTAATTGATAAGGGAGAAAGTGATGGAGTATTTGAAAAACAAACCGTAATCGATTCCAGCGGTTTAGTTGGACAAATAATAGAGGTGAGCAAACAATACAGTCGAATAATGTTGGTCACGGATTTAAACAGCTTTGTCCCGGTCGCTGTGTTACGAAATAATTTAAGGTTAATGGTTCAAGGAACGGGGATGTCGGGAAAGTTGCAACTTTTGCATGTCAATCCTACGGCGGATATTAGAGTCGGCGATCTGCTAATATCGTCCGGGTTGGGAGAGAGATTTCCACCTGGGTACCCCGTTGGTTTAATCGAGGCTATCGATTACGTCGAAGGAAGGCCTTTTGTGGATGTGACTGCAACCCCGAAGTCAGAGTTACATCGATCTCAAAATTTACTGTTAGTTTTTTCAGAAAATTTGGCGAGCGTGGCTGAAAACAAACAATCTCCATTAGAAGTCTTGGACTTCAGTGATCAAAGATGAACGTCGCTACTAATGCATCCATTTTTTTCACTATTTTTTTTGCTATGGTTTTAGAAGTTATTCCATTTCCGGAGGGTCTTCCTGCAGAAATAGGTTTTCTACGGCCAGACCTCGTTCTTATGAGTCTTATCTATTGGATTATCGCTCTTCCTCACCGAGCAGGAGTGTTGCTCGCTTGGGTTTCTGGACTTATCATGGATGTTCTCGTAGGTAATTTCCTAGGCCAATTCGGATGCGCCTACGTTATCATTTCGTATTTTGTTCTAAGATATTACCAGAGATTACGCATGTTTTCTGTATGGCAGCAAGCGATTCTTGTGGCCGGATTGGTAATCTTACACCGAGGACTGTCTTTTTTGTTTGAGTATGTTCTTGATGTCTCCTTTTGGTCCGCTTGGGAACTGATGCCCGTCGTTTCGAGTGCTTTAATCTGGCCGGTTTTATTTCTTTTATTAAGATCACTCAGAAGAAGCTTAAGACTAACGTGACGACAAGAAGGATTGTTCTAGCGAGTAATTCTCCTCGTCGAAAGGCCTTGCTGGAACAGTTGCGTCTCCCCTTTATGGTCTGTCCCACTTCCGTCAATGAATCAAGTAATCCGAGTGAAAATGCCAAAGATTTAGTTGAGCGATTGTCCGAAAAGAAAGCAAGATCTGTTGATGCTGAGGACGATTGGTTGATTATAGCGGCCGATACTGTGATTAATTTGAATGAGAAAATATTTGGTAAGCCTTTCTCGAAGAAAGATGGTTTTTTGATGTTAAGAGAGTTGTCCGGAAAAGTTCATAAAGTACATACTGGAGTATGTATGGTACTTGATAAGAACCGAGAAATTTTTTCTGTTCAAACAGATGTCTATTTTCGGGAGCTGACCGATGAGATGATAAATTGGTACTGGTCCTTAGATGAGTCAAGAGACAAGGCGGGATCCTATGCAATTCAGGGAGCAGGATCCGTTTTGGTTGAAAGAATTGTAGGTAGCTATAGTAATGTTGTGGGTTTGCCACTTAAAGAAACTGCCGACATGTTGGGTCAATTTGGGGTTGAGATATTTAAAGACAACTACCTGAACAGTTGATGGGCACATGATGCAAGAGCTTATATTTAATGTTTTCCCTTGGGAAACTCGAGCGTATATTTTCGAGTTCGGATCACTAGAAAACCTTTTTGTTGAATGGTCGGACGAAGCGAATGTTTCGGGAAATATTTACGAAGGACAAGTGGATTCAATTTCTTCCAGCTTAGGAGCCGCGTTCCTTAATATCGGTATACACAAAAAGGCGTTTTTAAAACTTTCAGATACTCCTCAAGCCTTGAGGACCGACAGGAGAGACCGTGATTTTCAGAAAAGTCCAATTCGAGTCGGCGATCGAATAGCTGTTCAGGTTCTTAGTGATGTGTCTGATATTAAGTCGCTAAGGGTAACCCAAGAAATAAGCTTGGTAGGAAGGTATTTAGTGTTTCGTCCCAGAGAGAATATCGAACTTTTTAGCGCAAACTCAAGAAACCATAATTCTTCGCTTCGGGTCAGAGAAAAAATAAAAAACTGTGAGTTCTCAGATGCTGGTTTTATTCTTCGATCTGCCTACGATGCGACTCGTTCGCATTTGGTAGCCAGAGAAGCAGTTATCTTGCTGGAAACATGGGAAAAAATAGCTTCAAAGCGGAAGAAATCTAACATTCCAGGGTTGTTGAAAAAAAATGTATCGCTTCCGCTTCGAACCTTAAGAGATTTTATGAAAGTTGGTAATAGTCAAATTTGGGTGAATGACGCTGAAACTTTTTCTTCGCTAAAAAGATTCTTAGAGGAGCTAGTTCCCCACCAAAGCAACTGCTTGAAGCTTTCTTCTGGAAATAGTTTTGAACCTAATCATAAAATTAATGACATCCTTGGTTTTGCTATTGATTCGAGAATTGAATTAAGGAGCGGTGGACAAATAGTTATCGAAAAGACTGAAGCCATGACTACAATCGATGTGAACTCTGGATCTTCCTCCGTGTACGGGGACGCAGAATCATTGGCTCTTGCCGTAAACCTTGAAGCTTCCGAAGAAATTGTAAAGCAGTTTCGTCTTAAAAATATAGGTGGATTGATTGTTATTGATTTTATGAACATGAGAGAGATAAAGCATCGAAAGGCAATCAGAGAAGTTTTTGAAAATGAAAAGAGTAAAGATAGCAAATTAGGAATAATCTCTGAACTTTCGCATCTGGGTCTATTAGCTCTCTCTCGTCGCCACACTTCTCGAACTCTAGGCTCGAATTTTTTTGAGCCTTGTGAAATCTGCAAGGGCACAGGTAAAACAAAAACAGCGAAGGCTATTTGCTTCGAAATCTTTGGCGAGATAGTGGGGAATCAAGATTACTATAAAGAGAAAGTTTGTATCGTTTACGCTTCCTCTCTGTTGTCTAAAATATTGAATTTAGAATTGAATCCAATAGCTAGAGAATTTTTTTTATCGCTCGATATCACTATAGAAATAGAAGAGGAATCAACCTATAAAAAGGATGACTACAAGATAGTCGCTTTAAACCTTAACCGAATCGGTGGCAGATGATTTCGTTTCTAAAGAAGAGGACCACTCTTAATGCTCTGAAGCTTCTTGGGTGGTCTTTTCTATTGCTGCCTGTTATCTATCTGACGGTTTTTAAGTTTTATTTTCTCAGAATGATTTCAAATGGCGACGCCCTAGAAAAAATCTTGCTTAAGAATGGGCTTGATTTCGTCAGCATTGAGGAGATGCATGGTGGTTGGAAAGGTTACGATCCGAAAATAACTATTTACAAAGGGGCAGCGCGGCTTAATTCAGGAGCCCTCGTAAGTTTAGATAGACTCGATCTGCGTCTCGACTCCTTGGGAACCATTTTGGAGAGGTCTCCGATGTTTTCTGCGGCAGAGGTCGAGGGATTATCGGTATATTACGAAATTTCATCGGAAACTGAGTTTCCTTTTGGATCAAACGAACTTGCTCAAATCTCCAACAATTACCTTTTGAATATCTTTAAAACACTTGATCGTCTCACGGTGAGCAATGTTAGTTTTGAAGTGAATCGATTTTCAGACTCCTGGAAAATAAAAAATCAGACAGATACAGCTTGGAGTTTGGAAGAGAATAATCGAAGCTCGATTTTCTCACTCCCTCTTACCATTGAGAGATGGATGGGGGGAAAGAAACTGTTTTCGACTGATACACATCTGAGAGGCGCTTTTTCGGGCAATCCTAACGATCCAACTTTTTCTGGGTTAGCGCAATTCGGCTTGGCGGGATTAAGGGTCGGACCATTCTCGGATCTGATCGAGAGATATCGATTCGTTCCTCTTGAGGGATCTATTAATTCTCAATTGTGGCTCTCCCGAACGCCTGAGGGATTTGACATATCGGTGGGCCTAGAAATTAATGATGCTGTTTTAACAGATTCTCTATCGTTTGAGGAAATATCAGGGCGTGCTCGATATGTTGGAAAAAACTTAACGAATGGTTCGTTGAAAATAGAAAATTTAGTTGTAAAGAGTAGTGAGAAGGTTTTTGAGATCCCAGATGTTGAGCTCTTCGTTGATAGAAATTACGACCGAGAATTTTCGGCTATTTTTTTGCCAACAACCTCCTTAGAAGATCTTTTGCTAGGAGCAGATCTCTTAAAACGCTTTACAGCAATTCCCCCTAAAACAAAAAACATCCTCGACAGTTTAAAAATGAAAGGACAGCTAAGAGACCTAATTATCCTCGCAGATGAAAATTCATATATAACTAAAGTGGTCGCTTTTTTTTCAGAACTTAGTGTGGCCGAATCTCCAAATCTTCCGGAACTAAAGGGATTTAACGGATTTCTGAATTTCGAGAAGTCCCTGGGTTACCTAGATTTTTACAACGAAGATTTTTCAGTTGATTTCGCTAAGGTTTTTCCTGATAGCTGGAGATTTTCTGAGGGAAGAGGAAGGCTTGCTTACGAAATAGAAGGCAAAAATGTAAAGTTACGCAGCGGGCTCCTTAACCTAAAAGACGGTAATACAAATGCTAATGGTAAGTTTTCTCTTACTCTAAATGATAATGATGCATTAAAAAATTGGGGGTTGGTAGTTGGTGTTGTCGAAGGAGATCTTGAGAAAAGCATAAGATTTATTCCTAAGAAATCGACACAAGATCTGAGAGAGTGGCTCAGAAAGAGCAACTTGTCAGGTCGTGGGAAGCAAATAGGGATAACTGTGCACGGCGCTTTTGGTGAAAAGTCGCCGGGAATCAGGAAATCGCATGATATTTTTCTCTCTTTCGACGACGTGTCTCTAGATTACGCAAAGAATTGGCCCAGAGTGAAAAACGCAATCGGAACCGTTAATGCGAACAGTTATTCTGTATCTATGGGGGACGCGAGAGGGGGTTTATACAACACCGATTTAGAGAAAGTTTCTTTGGTGTTGCCTTTGGATAGAAGGAATCGGATAGAGGAGATCCAGGTTAGCATCCTGTCGAACGGTCCATTAGCCGATGGAATTCGGTTATTGAAAGATACCCCGTTGAATTCGTATGCTAGGAATCGCACCTCGGCTTGGAAAGGTGAAGGGAATATCGTCTCCAGGACTGATCTAGTAATCCCTATGGGTCTTAACTCCAGCGAGGTGAGGGTGAAAACTGAGATCGACCTCTCTAACAATTTATTTTCGATAGAAGACCTAGATCTTCACTTTTCTGAGCTTAGTGGGTTTCTTAATTTCAGTAATGAGTCTGGTTTTTATGCAGAAAATTTAAAAGCAAATCTCTTTAATCGTTCTATAAGAGGTTCCGCTAGGACGAATAATTTCAGCGGTTCAAAGGTTGTATTACTCAACGCGGAGGGGTCCGTCAGGAGCGATGATGTATATGCGTGGACCGAGCAGCCTCTTTTACGCAAGACTTCGGGAGATTTAAATTATGATTTGAATCTATATTTTCCTCTAGATGAAAAAGGTGGAGACCTCAAAATAGAATTCCTATCAAATCTGGTTGGTCTAAGATCATATCTCCCTCAACCTTTCGATAAATCAGAGCCAGGTTCAAAAAAAACCTTTGGTTACACAAAAAGTTTTAAAGGATCCGAGGCGGTTACTGATCTAACTTTTGGTGATGCTTTCAGAGCAAAGTTGAAGTTCAAAGACGGAATCATTGTTGGAGGGCAAGTGGAACTTAGCGAGGGCTATAAACCTTTAGATGCCGACCGACCACTAGAAATCAATGGTGCATTAAAAAATCTTAACATTGATAGATGGATGTCGACTTTATCTGCTTTCCCAGAATTCGGGGCCGGAGGAAACGTTTTTGATTATAATATTAAATTTGGTGGAGCGAGTATAAGGGTAGAGAACCTGGTTGCTGGAGGGGTCTCCTTCGCAAATACCGAAATTGGCATCGCTCGTGGTCTTGATTCCTGGACTAGCAATTTTAAGAATGAGAGATTGGTTGGGGAAGCGGAACTCTGGGATAAAAAATCTAAACCAATCGCTATTCATTTGGATAAATTAGTCCTTGATTCAATCCCAGCAAATACCCACGTTTTTTCTGGGGATGATACCCCATCCATTATTTCTAAATATAGTTTCTCGAGCGATCTAATAAGAATATCGGCGAACGATTTTAAAGATGTTTCCTTTGAATACTCAAAGAGCAATTACGAAAGCGAATTAAACAAGCTCAGTGCAACTTTAGGGGCCGTGTCCATTGATAATTCTGTTATTCACTGGAGCAACGGGACGGGAAAAAAAACTTCAAGTTTCAAGGGGCATGTTGAGATTTCCGACATAACGGAGACAGATGGCCTTTTTAATTTTACGTCTGCCTTGCAACGCGGTGAGCTGGCAGCCAGTGCGGAACTCTCATGGAAAGGAAGCCCCATGGACATTGATCCGAAAATTATAGAGGGGCAAATGATATTCAAAACTGGCAGCGGACGGTTTGTTCAAGAGCAGGATCAACCTGTCTTAAAATTCCTAAGTTCCTTTCATGTCCCATCATTGTTTCGCAGGATGATAGGAAAAGAGGGTATTGATAAAAGTGATCAAGGATTTAATTTCACGGATCTTAAGGGAACGATCAGATTAGAGAAGGGGAAAGTATCTATAGAAGAGCCCTTACTTGTTCGAGCATCGGGAGGAAAGTTCAAATTCGGCGGATACATAGATTGGGAGCGAGATCAAGTGGATACCGATTTAATTGTAACTTTGCCAGTCGGGAATACATTTCCATGGGCTGGCTTAGTAATTGGGGGTCCCCTTTCCATGGCCGGCGTGCTCGCGACGCAGAAATTTCTTTTCGAAGATCGTTTTGATCAATTAAGTAGTGCAAAGTATAAAATCTCAGGCCGTCTGAATAGTCCGGATTTTGAATTCATATCGATTTTTGATGACGATGTTCGTGATGGACGGAATTAATCTCGTTCTACTTTAAAGAATCCAATAGAATTTATGAACCAGAATCGTGAGTTCGCATAAGGACCTTGAATAGTTCTCTGTAGTGAGTCCGATTTCCATCTTTGTCCTCTTGCTGTGCCAGATTTACTAGACTCTTTATTTTTTTCAGATCGATGCTTGGATAACTATCTTTCAACGACGAGAGCGCTTTTTCGTGTTTGATTAAGAGACTCTCGCGCAGCGTCTCAATCTCACGGAACTTTTTGTCTTTCATCGTCTTTGAAGTCCTAAGTTTATCTAGGTGATCATTTGCAAAAGATTTATCTTGCTTAGAGAGAAATTTTACTATGTGCTGTCGTTGTCTCTTTTTAGCGTTTCCTTTATTGATTTTTTGGAGCTCTAAAATTTTTTGTTTTAATCCTTGGTCCAGGGATGCCTCTAGTTCTTTCAAAGATAGTGACTCTAGCTCTTTCACAGTGGATAACAACTCAGACATTTCTCTTTTCCTTTGCGATTTGCTTGGTTTCTCATATTCTCCGTTTCTTTGATCCATCGAAAAAGGCGCTCCCTTCAAGCTAAGTTCATGAGATTCAGGCTTCTGTTATCGCACAAGATTTAGTATGGCAGAACTGCGTAAGTTTAATCATTTGTGACTAGTTCTCGATGTCTTAACTGCACATTGTCATACTTTTCTTTAAAACTCTCGTACAATGCGCTCGATACGAGAACCGAACGATGCTGACCACCCGTGCAACCTACTGCTACAGTTAGGTAACTCCTGCTTGCATCTAGAAATCTCGGTATCCAGCGATCAAGAAAGTTTGAAATATCTTCACACATCTCGTTAAAAAAAGGCTGTTTTTTTAAATAGGCCTCGACTTCAGGATCAAGACCTGAGAGCTCGCGAAGATTGCTTTCCCAGTAAGGATTAGGGAGACAGCGAACGTCAAAAACTAAATCCGCGTCTAGAGGAACCCCTCTTTTATAAGCAAAGGACTGGAAAGAGAGAGCAAAAGAATTGTTGCCTCCGCTGACTTTTGCTCTGACTGAGTTTCTCAGGCCATGCACAGTCAGGTTAGTTGTATCTATCTTAAGAGCGGCCAACTCAGATATGGGATCGAGTAGAGAACTTTCTAAATCTAGAGCCTCTTTAAGGTCTCTCTCTTTATTAGATAGGGGATGCTTGCGTCTCGTTTCGCTAAATCTTTTTACTAAAGTTTCGCTGGTCGAATCCAAAAAGATGATCAATGGAGATAACTTAGAGTTTTTTAATTGTTCCCAAAAAGAAGGGAACGATGCTAGATCGGTAGGAATATTTCTGGCATCTATGCTTACGGCAGCTCTATCTATTTTCGCGTCTTCGCTTAATTTTTTTATAAGGGGAGTGAGCAGCGTGACTGGGAGATTATCTATGCAGTAATATCCAGAATCCTCGAGGACATTTAGTGAAGTGCTCTTTCCTGACCCGGATCTCCCGCTTATGATTATCAAAGATAACATTTTTCTGTTTACTCTCTGTAGACTCTGAAAATAGGGATAAATAGTTTATCTCCAATGCCGTCGAAGTAACTATTATAATTTAACAATATTTGGTTTCTCTTGTTTTAGTTTCTCTTCCTAAACTGAATCTAAAAACGCAGGCCTTCTTTCGGGAATTAAAAAGGACTTATTGACGAGTCGAAATAGGACGCTCCTTTAGATGAGTTGTTTTCTTTCGTTCGATGGAGGTATTTGCAAGAGGTCTCGATACTTGGCAATCGTTCTTCTTGCAACTCTGATATTTTTTTGGGCAAGTAGGTTACATAGCTTACTGTCGCTTAGAGGTCTCTGCGGGTTTTCATCTGACACCAGTTGCTTGATTACTTCTTTAATCGCTGTAGATGAAACATCTCCACCAAAATCATTGGTGACATGAGAGGAGAAGAAATATTTTAATTCAAAAACTCCCTTAGGCGTGAGCATGTATTTCTGCGTGGTTACCCTACTGACTGTTGATTCATGTAGATCAACTTCTTGCGCGATATCATGCAGAACAAGAGGTTTCATTGCGCTTGGGCCATACTCGAGAAAGTCTATTTGGCGTTCTACAATCTTTTTTGCGACCCTCAGAAGAGTATCGTTTCTTTGCAGAAGAGATTTTATAAACCAACGTGCTTCTTGGAGTTGACTTTTCATTTGCGAGACATCTTCCGATGTCTTTTCTTTGGTTATAAGCGCTGCGTACTTGCTGTTTACCTGAACTCCAGGTGTCGCCTTTGAGTTCAATTCTACTTTCCAGATCGAATTTTTTTTGACTACTAAAACGTCGGGTTCAACATACTCTACGTTACCTAGGTTTAATTTGCTTGCAGGTCTCGGGTTAAGCGTTTTGATCAGCGCTATAGCCGCTTTCAAGTCATCATCGCTTGCTCTCAGCTTTTTTGAAAGACGGTTATAGTCTCTGCTGCCTAACAAGGAAAGATAATTTGTCACCAAACTTTTTGCTACTTCCAAGCATGGAGGTTCCGTTGGCAAGTCGCGGAGTTGAAGCAACAAATATTCTTTCAGGTCCCTCGAGCCCATTCCTATAGGATCAAGATGTTGAATTAGGTGGAGGACTGCTTCGAGCTCGTCGATTTCAATATCCCAATCTTTAGGAAATGTGTCTAATAATTCCTCCAGGGATGTTGATAGCATTCCATCATCGTTGATTGCATCTACTAGAGAAATAGCAATAAATTTGTCTTGTTCGGTAAGGTTCAATAGGTTGATTTGCTCAAGCATATGCGACTGAATTGTCTTGGTAGTAGAGTTTAGGGTTTCTAAATAGTTTTCATCTTCGCTTGTTAGAGATCTGGTGTTTGCGCCGCTGTTTTCTGAATAATAGTCATCCCAAGTTGCGTCTATGGGGAAATCTTCTGGGAGTTGTTGCGAAGAAACGTCATCGCGAGTATCTTTTTCGTTATATTCCTCTAATCGGTCCTTATCTGCAGTAGCTTCAGATTCGTTAGCGGATATTGGCTCTGATTCATCGGCTAATGGACCAGTGCTTTCCTCTTCTGATTCTGGACTTTCTAACATGAAATTGGAGTCTAGTGCTTCTTGAATTTCAAGTTCTAATTCTCCGCTCGAGAGCTGGAGGAGACGAATAGCCTGCTGCAGCTGAGGGGTCATTCGGAGCTGTTGTCCAAGTCTTAGAGATAGCGAAGGTTTTAAAGCCAATTTTACTTACATCCTAAAATTACTTCCTAAGTAAACTTTTTGCACTTCTTTGTCTTCTAGTATAGCGCTTGGATCGCCTTGAGCAATTATCTTTCCTTTGTTAACGATATAAGCCTTATTGCAGATGTCTAAGGTCTCTCTTACATTATGGTCTGTTATGAGAACACCTATTCTTCGGTTCGCTAGGGAGCCTATTATTACTTTTATTTCTTCAACTGAAATAGGGTCGACGCCCGCAAAAGGCTCGTCAAGCAGAATAAACTTTGGATCGTTAGCCAATGCCCTAGCAATTTCGACTCGTCGCCTCTCGCCACCTGATAAAGATGCCCCAAGATTTTTTGTCACCTTTTCTAATTTGAAATCTTCGATCAGCTGCAGAGCCTTTTTTCTTGCTTCGTTTTTTTTTAAGTCCTTTCTTCGTTCTATTACTGCGAGTATATTTTCTAAAGCACTGAGTTTTCTAAAAATTGAGGGTTCTTGTGGTAAGTACCCTATACCAATTCTCCCTCTTGAATGAACGGGTAAGTTAGAAATATTTTGATTGTCTAAAAGCATTTCCCCATGATCTTGTCTTATGGTCCCCATGATCATATAAAAGCAGGTTGTCTTCCCAGCACCATTCGGACCAAGCAATCCCACTACCTCGCCGCTAGAAACACTTAGGGATATATCTTTGACCGCTTCGGTATCCCCATAGTTTTTTACTAAATTTATTGCTCTGATGGTAGCCATTTTTATTGGCTTTCTTTAGGAGAAATAGTCATATTGACTCTTTCTTGTGAGGACCCAGATTCGAGGTTAACTAATCCTTTGGCTATATCGTAAAAAAGCATTTCACCTGAAAAAACATCTTTTTTCTGCTCCAATTTTGCTTGCCCATTTAAGAGTAATCGACTCTCTTGCACCAGATACTTTATTTTTTTGGCCTCAGCAAATATTTCCTCTCCCTCTTTATTGAGCGTTTGCTTAAATTTAGCTAGCTCTCTTGACTCTAAATCGCTCCGTGCCAAGACCTCAAGAATTACTCTGTCTTGGCTTTTTATCTCAACAATTTCTGCATTTATTTGCAGTGTTCCTTGCACAATTAAGACATCTCCTTCATACACAGATAAACCCTCTTTATCCGTTATAACTGCTTTATCTGCTTGGATCCTTATGGGTTGCCTCTGATCGGACTCCAGACAATATCCTTGTAAAGGAAAGAGCAAGCCTAAAAAGAGATACTTAAACAATCGACACTCCAGTATTTAGCTCGCAAATCATCATTTAAGTAAGATAGCGGAAACTCGGGTCTCGCCCGAAGAGAAAAACTTGTAGCTGCCATCGTTTAAAAAAGCTTGCAAGCCCACTGACGATGTTCTTCCGATTTCATTGTCGATGAACACAGGACTAGAAGTCTCCAGATAATTTTTATTTGGGTAAACGATTAGCCTCTCGGTGTTTAGATTAGTGAACTTGCCTTTCATACTTAATTTTGCGGCAGTCACACTGTCCCAAAATTCAACAAGCTCTTGCTTTTCATCGATCTTCGGTATTATTTTCCCTTTTTTTGCTTTAATCCTCCAAGAAAAATCTTCCTGGTTACTTGCTAGTGTAAGAATAGGTTCCTTGAGATAAGTCTCGCCTGTGCTCTGCAAATGGACAAACTGCTTTGCAGTAATGTCTTGTAACCATTTACCTTGGTCATCATAGGTCTTTAAGTTGACATGGGTCATATAGAAATTGGACGACGATTCCCTTTTTTTATCTGCAATTGGCTGGCGCTCCTCTGAAAAGTGCGCGCCTAAAAAGAACAGGGATACAAGCCCAGCTGCAACAAGAAATTTTCTGATATTCGAGTTCCGATTCCATGATATTCACTTTTGAGTATGCCATGTAAAAGAAGTATTGTTGATATCTTTTCTTTTTACTTCTCAATGGAGGTAATTAGAACAACCTTAATCTTCGCTTTTATTAAGTCCTTGATACACTGTGCACCAATCTTTTGGTTTCAAAGGCATAGATCTTTAAATGCTGGGAGTTAAAAAAATGACAAGAAATTCGATTGTTTTTGATAATGTCTCGTATAGTTTTGGCAAAAAAGAGATTTTTAAGAAACTGTCTTTTGAGGTGCCGGCAGGCCAGACAGTGGGAATCATGGGACCAAGTGGAACTGGCAAAACGACCTTGCTTCGTCTTATGGGAGGCCAGATACAGCCTAATAACGGAACGATTCTTGTCGAGGGCAAGGATTTAAAGAAAATAAAGAGAAATGAATTATTCGAGTTGAGGAAATGCTTAGGGATGTTATTTCAGAGCGGAGCCTTGTTTTCGGACTTAACGGTTTTTGAAAATGTTGCTTTCCCATTAAAAGAGCACACTAGCTTAAGTGGAGAAATGATTAGGTATGTCGTACTGATAAAATTAAACTCTGTTGGTTTGAGAGGCGCGGCGCATCTCCTCCCAAGAGAATTATCAGGTGGCATGCAACGCCGAGTAGCGTTAGCAAGAGCAATGGCCTTAGATCCCAAGCTTATTATGTATGATGAGCCTTTTACGGGATTAGATCCGATTGCTTTGGGCGTCATTTCAAACTTGATTAAGGATGTTGGGTCAGTTTATGAGTGCACAAACGTAATCGTTTCGCACGATATTGAAGAAACTGCCCGGATTTCTGATCTTCTTTATGTATTATCAGAAGGCGAGATCATTGGTCAAGGGTCTCCGCAAGCCCTAAGAAACGATGATTCTCCAAGATTGAAGCAATTTCTAAACGGACTTCCAGATGGACCAGTTCCCTTTCATTACCCTGCGCCGGAATATATGGATAGCTTGATCGGAGGAAAAAACACGAAAAGAATCATAATTAAGAGGAATGATTAATTGATTATTGGCTCTCTAAAGCAGATCGGACGGTTTAGTCTTGAAACACTATCTTCCATGGGCCGCGCGCTGAGGCTTCTCTCCTTTGCTCTGATTAGAAGGCCAGATTATCGAAATATTCCACTTGTCATTCGTCAAACTTATCAGCTAGGAGTGTTATCAATTTTGATCATCGTGTGTTCCGGTTTTGCTATTGGTGCGGTGTTGGCTCTGCAGGGGTATACCCAACTTGTTAGAGTCGGATCTGAATCCGCATTGGGTTTAGGAGTAGCTCTTGTGTTGGTAATGGAAATAGGACCGGTAGTTTCTGCGCTCCTTTTTGCAGGTCGGGCGGGGTCCGCAGTAACTGCAGAAATAGGTTTGATGAAAGCAACCGAGCAACTAGCAAGTATGGAAATGATGGGAGTAGATCCTGTGAGGCGTATTATCGCACCTCGGTTTTGGGGAGGTTTTGTCGTCTTGCCCCTGTTGGCTCTGATGTTTAGTGTTGTTGGGATTTGGGCCGGATCTCTGGTTGCGGTGGACTGGCTGGGAGTTTACAGTGGATCTTTTTGGTCTGTTATGGAACAGGGAGTAGATTTTTTTGATCATGTCATGAAAGGAATTACCAAATCGATAGTTTTCGGGTTCGTAGTGATTTGGATATCCGTTTATCAAGGCTATGATTCTCTCCCGACCAGTGAAGGAATATCGACAGCAACCACAAACACTGTGGTTTTCTCTAGTGTCTGGATTTTAGTCCTAGACTTTTTTCTCACTTTAATGATGTTTGAACTTTAGGAGTGGCATGTGCAGTCATTAAAAATTGAGGTTCTAGTTGGAGCTTTTTTGCTTCTTTCGCTCTTATGTTTAGGGTTTTTAGCTATTAAAGTTAGCGGCTTCAGCTTGGGTAAATCTAATGATCGATACCTTCTATATTCTCATTTTGAACAAGTCGGAGGCTTGACTGTGCGGTCTAAAGTAGCTATCTCTGGAGTGGAGATAGGGCAGGTCTTAGCAATCGAATATGATCAAAAGACTATGAATGCAAAAGTAACTATGGAAATTAACTCTGCGATATCAAGTATACCTATCGATTCTACCGCTTCAATACTTACGGAGGGTCTTCTTGGATCTAAATACATCAGCATCAGTTTAGGCGCTGAAGATCAGAATTTATCTGGAGGTGACGAGATCTTTGATACCCAACCTGCAGTGATTCTCGAAGAATTGATAGGAAAATTTCTTATTGAGCAGTTTTAGGATGAAAACACACAAGGCCGTCTTAATTTTAGTATTTGTTTTCGCCCAAATTTTTTCTCCGTTACGGGGCGAGCCTAAAATATCACCAGCAAATACGGTTCGACTTGCGACCGAGCAACTTTTTGAAATTGCAAAAAAAAATGAAGACCTTCTTGTCAACGACCCTGAAAGGTTTCATGAGATGGTGACTAAAAATCTTGAGGTGAATACTGACTTTGAAGGATTTGCTAAGGGAGTTATGGCAAAGTATTATCGCTCGGCGTCTAAGGATCAGAGAGCTAACTTCGCAGAAAAATTTAAGGTTTCATTAGCACGAACCTATAGTGAGGCTCTGCTCGAGTTTGACAGCGACAGCGTTACGGTCAAATCTTCAGAAATTGAAAAAATCAATCGGGCGAAAGTACTCGTGGAAGTTAAGTCTTCCTCTGGTAGCACCTACCCGATTATATATTCTCTCAGATTGATTGATGACCGCTGGTATCTTCGGAATCTTGTAGTCAACGGTATTAACTTGGGGTTGCAATTTCGCTCGCAGTTCAACTCGAGTTTTCGGCTGTATAAAGGAGATCTAGATCGAGTCATAAAAGAATGGAAGGTTTCTGATGAGGAAAGTTGATAGGCAAGGGGATAGCATCTTCGTGATCGGAGAAGTCAATCTTGACAACCTCTCGGAATTTTGTAGCGATTTAAAGACTATACTTAAAGTAAATGATGTGGTTTCGATATCATTCGGCTCTCTTGATTCAAGAGGGTCAGCAGTATTGCCCCTGCTGATTTTCTTAAGAAGGAAAGAGAGGGAGCTGAGTGCTAACGTGACTTTTAAATCTTGCTCTACCAAGGTCCATGAAATGGCTAGATTAGCAGGATTGAGCGAGGAGTTAGGACTTTAATTTTAGGAACATAGTTCAGCATGTTATTATTTTTTGTCTTTAATTTTCGGCGCAGACTATGAATTTAGAATCTATAGAATACGAGCTTCGGAATGCTTTTCCTAACTCTGACGTTCTCGTATGCAGCGAAGGAAATTTACTGAAGTTAAATATAAAAGCTGAGCGGTTCAAAAACATTGCGAAGGTGAAGCGCCAACAGATGGTTTATGCCGTTATCAATCATCGAATCAAAACCGGAGAGGTCCACGCCGTGAGTATAAGTGCGACTAGTCCAAATGAGAGAGAGCAATAAAGCTATGGAGCGTCTTTTAATTGATGGGGGCGCCGTGTTGTCCGGCGAGTTGAAGGCTTCTGGGGCAAAGAATTCAGCTTTGAAGATGTTCGCCGCGGCCTTGTTAGCCGATGAGCCGGTGACAATAAGTAATGTACCTCACCTCAAAGATATCACCACGATGATAGAACTCTTAGTCTCTCTCGGCGTTGAGGTTGTTATAGATGAGAAAATGAATATCGAGATTCACGCGAATACAATCAAAAGGTTTAAAGCGCCATATGAGTTGGTGAAAACCATGCGAGCCTCGTTCAATGTGCTTGGTCCGCTCGTAGCTCACTATGGTCAGGCGGAAGTTTCCTTGCCCGGTGGGTGTGCAATCGGTTCGCGCCCGGTTGATCAGCACCTCCAAGGACTAGAGGCTCTGGGTGTAAAAATCGACATGTCTGATGGTTATGTTAGAGCATCAGCGCCCAAAGGCTTAAAGGGTGGGAAAGTCGTATTTGATTTTAAGACCGTTGGTGGAACTGAGCACCTAATGATGACAGCATGTTTAGCAGATGGACTTACAAGATTAGAGAATTGTGCCCGTGAACCTGAGATTGTAGATCTAGCAAATTTTTTAAACAAAATGGGTGCCAAGGTTAGTGGCGCTGGTAAAGACGTCATAAATATAGTGGGTGTCAAATCGATGGGGAGTTGTTCGCACACGGTGATCCCTGACAGGGTAGAGGCTGGGACCTACTTGATAGCAGCCGCAGCCACAGGGGGAAGTATAAAAATAAAAAACGTCAACGCAGACCATTTAAAGGCTGTTTTAGATAAATTGCGCGAAGCTGGCGCGTCGATCACAGTTAAAGCCGATTCTATTGAGCTAGATATGCATGGAAGTAGGCCCAAGGCAGTAAGTCTTACTACTGCGCCGTATCCAGATTATCCCACGGACCTTCAAGCACAGATTATGGCAATGAATTGTGTTGCCGAGGGGTCAGGTACGATTACAGAAACTGTTTTTGAAAATAGATTTATGCACGTGCATGAGATGAGTCGAATGGGAGCTAACGTTAAACTAGAGTCGAATAACACAAGTGCGGTTACCACGGGAGTGCCGTCTCTGCGAGGAGCACCCGTAATGGCAAATGACTTGCGAGCATCCGTCTCCTTAGTCATAGCTGGCCTTGTCGCAGAAGGACAAACTGTAATTGACCGTATTTATCACATCGATAGAGGATATGAGCAGGTCGAGGAAAAGCTTCAAAGGCTTGGTGCTCGGATCAAAAGATTGGCACCTAAAACAAGATGAAATCAAAGTTGCTCATAGCTCTGTCAAAGGGAAGATTGCTCCAACAAGAATTGGAACTGCTAGAGCGGATCAAGATAATGCCGAGAAAAAATCCAATAAAATCAAGGGAGTTAGTTTTTGAAACTAATCGCGCCGAGATATCGGTTCTAGTGTTGAGGGGTTCGGATGTTGTCACATATGTTCGGCATGGTATTGCTGACATAGGGATGGTTGGTAAAGATATACTTATCGAACAGAAGGGCGAGGGATTTTATGAGCCACTAGACCTCGGAATTGGGAAGTGTAGGCTGATGATCGCAGGGCCTGAAAATGAATCTGCGTTTGCAGGGCGTCTCAAAATAGCTACGAAGTTCACTAATACTGCCAAACGTTATTATGCTCTCAAAGGCCAGCAAGTCGACATAATAAAGCTTTTTGGCGCAATGGAACTAGCCCCGGTGATGGGTTTAGCTCATAGAATAGTAGATATTGTCGAAACTGGCGAGACTCTGCGGGCTAATGGTTTAGTTCCCATTGAGGAAATAATTAAGATCAGCACTAAACTTATT
>CAJYCI010000015.1 GCA_913428515.1 uncultured Gammaproteobacteria bacterium
CTGATGAGTAAGGTTCGTGCTTAAAAAAATTATCTCCCATAAATTTGACATTACAGCCAGCGGAAACTAGCAACTCAAGATACTGAAAAGTTGACCGTGATCCGGCGTCTTGGTCATAAATAGGCACATAGTGATCTATCACGAGCACCGTTATTTTAGAGCTAGATCTTTCTCTGGCGGACAGGACTTGATTACCGTTTCTGAAATGGTTTTCATGCAAGACGTCTGACCATTTTTTTATAAACTTCTCTTGATTTAGCAGTTGGTTTTTCTTTACACCAGCACTCCCATCAAGCCCATGAGATTTTCCTTCATAATGAACGACAACCGAATTAGGTTGGTAATAAACTTCAGCTCCGGCCTCCCGAGCACGAAATGCTAAATCCGTATCCTCGTAATAAGCAGGAGCAAAACGCTCATCAAATCCACCTATTTTACGAAACCAGCCTCCACGAAAGAGGATTGCAGCCCCTGATATGTAATCAACTTTTTTTAAGTAGTTGAATTCTGGAAGCGCAGGATCTTGGTTCCTCCCATAATTCCAGCCAGAGCCGTCTTGCCATATGATCCCACCTGCTTCTTGCAAAGAACCATCTGGGTACACGAGTTTAGACCCTACAATCCCGGCATCTTCGTAGCGCTCAAAAACGCTTATTAGCGCGTCTAACCAACCTTCAGTGACTTGGGTATCGTTATTTAAGAGAAAGATGTATTCACCTTCACATTTCCTGGCTGCAACATTACAGGACTTCAAAAAACCGAGGTTAGAATTATTACTCAGAACCCGAATTCCTTGAATTTTATTGAGCAATTCAGGGGTTTCATCCGACGAGCAGTCATCAACCACAATGACTTCAAGTGGAACCTTAGGTAAGTTTTCGCTGATCGATTTGAGACAATTCAGCGTGTACTTTATCTGATTAAACACAGGGATAACCACAGAGACAACCGGATCTGATGTGGTGTCTATAATGATTTTTTCGGGGCAAATATTCTCGTCGATCTTACTGCTAAAGGAGACTAATGAGGTGTCTCTAAAATCGGTTTTCAGAATAACCTCAAAACGCCGAAACGCTGTCTCAGCGTTACAGCCTCCCTCAATCAAAAGCGCTAAGAATTTTTTTGCTCTTCCGATAGAGAACATATTTTTAAGCCGTATTGGATTGGCGATCGCGGCTCTCAAAAAACGCACAAAAGAATGCATGAACGGATTGCGCTCTAGCCTGGGAAGAAAGATTGAGATAAAAGGTTTTCTGACAGGATAGGTAAGAACTCTTCCCAGTTTAAATGAAATCGAGTAGACAACGTCTGACAGTCTTTTTTCTGCCTCTAAAATTTCTTTCGCGTGGATTTTTATATTTTCTTTTACCGATTCTTCCAACTTCGAGACATCTCTTTCCCTATCCGCTAACACTCTCTTTAAATCAGCAATCTCGAGCTCATCTTGTTTGCTTTTAACAACATTTTCTTGAAGAGCAGAGACGTCTCTCTCTCTATCGCCTAACACTCGCTTTAAATCCGCTATCTCAAACTCATCTTGTTTCTTCGAAAAGGACAATTTATCCAAATGAAGATTTAAGTTTTCTTGTTTAGAAACTAATCTTCGAAGCTGCAGTTTATGAAGCTCTTCAACGAACTCAGTTCTAGGAGCGGGATAATCCTCAAAGAATAACTGATGACTGCAAGATTGATCCCTTGAGGTTTTTTCCATAATTTCAGACAAACTCGTTATCTCTTTAGCGATATCTGAATAGCCACTGTCTAAAAGATTGTTGTCCTGGTTATGATTTAAATCCGTCTCAACAAAGTTATCTATAAAGTTTGCTACCAGAGCGTTTTCAGCCTGAGAACCGAGGTGACTGGCCAGTCTAGCTATAGTCTCTGAAGGATTCTTCAGCAAAGAAATATAGTCAACAATAAAAACGTTTTTTGGAAAAAACGCCATTATTGATCGATTGTAGAAATAATTCAGCAAAAGGCCCATCCGAAGATCAATTCCATCTCGGACCTTCAAAGAAGAGGCCACGCTTGAGGGGTTACGATAAGAGACCACATATTTAACCTGAACGTCTAGGGCTTTAAATTGCTCTGGCCAGAATTTAAGGAGGATCGACATCCTCGGATCTTTTATTATTAAACGAGAGTGCTCAGAAAACTTCTTCTCGAGAATACTTTGCGCTCGATTGTTAAAGTCTTGGGAGAAATTATAGGAACCTGGATCGAGAGGGATGTCCCACGAGACCTGGTTGCTTTTAAGCAGGGACTCATTAAACTCAACAATATCAATATCTTCCCAAAATCCGGAGGGATTATCCTCGTTTGGCTGCATCAGATTATCAGGAAAGTTGTACCCAAGAACTTCTAACGCTTTCGCCAAAAGGCTAGTGCCGGACCGATGCATCCCTAAAACGACTATCGCCTGCTTTTTCATTTTGATCGAATAACAAGAAATAAACAGATATCCTATCACGTAGCGGTAAATCAACACATGAGACATAAAAAGGGGTCTGTATACTTTGATCATACTTTTCTAGTATTGATTTACGAGTCGAGGAAAATTAAATGTCGAAAAAAAAATCTGGCCAAGACTTAACTCAAATTTCAAACGCAGAGATGCGAGATAAGTTAGCGATCGATATCAATGCAGATCCATATAAGATTCCTATACAAGAGCTTGATCCCGGACACCCCTCCCTTTTTGAGCACAACAAGTTTTTCTCTTATTTCGAGAGACTGCGAAACGAGGACCCCGTTCATTACTGCGATAGCAAAATGTGGGGGCCTTACTGGTCAGTAACCAAATTCAATGACATAAAATACGTCGATTCAAACAATGAGCTTTTCTCCTCAGATATAAATAACGGCGGAATTAGAATGGGAGGGAGACCAATTCAGAAAGGTCAAGAACAAGGAATGTTCTATTTACCCATGTTTATAATGCAAGACCCGCCAGTGCATGATCATCAAAGAGCCGTTGTGTCTCCAGCTTTTACTCCAACGAAAGTACAAGAACTAAAAAAACTCATTCAACAAAGAGCGTCGAAGATATTAGACAATTTGCCGATAGACCAGGAGTTCAACTGGGTTCGAGAAGTTAGTGTTGAATTAACTGGCCAGATGCTAGCGACCCTCTTTGGGATTCCACAAGAAGACAGGCAAAAACTCATCCATTGGTCAGATACTGTAGAAAATATTGGGAATCCGGACGTGTTCGAAACTCCTGAGCAGGGATTTCAAGAATTATGGAAATGCTTCGAATACTTTGACTCGGTTTGGAAAGAGCGTAAAGCCTCCACCAAACCAGGAACTGACTTGATTTCTACGCTGGCCCACGGCGAATCCACAAAAAACATGCCGCCAAATGAATTTTTAGGGAATATGCTTTTGTTGATTGTCGGAGGAAACGACACTACCAGGAATTCTATCAGCGGGGGTGTGCTTGCCTTGAACGATCACCCTGAGCAGTTCAGAAAACTACTGAATGATCCAGCCTTAATAAAAAAAATGGTCCCTGAGATCATCCGGTGGCAAACTCCCGTTGCCCATATGTGTCGAACAGCGATGCAGAATGTAAAGTTAGGCGATAAGAAAATATCAGCGGGTGAAAAAGTAGTAATGTGGTACGTGTCTGGCAACAGAGACGAAAGCGTGATTGATAGGGCTAACGAATTTATAATCGATCGAGATAATCCAAGACAGCATCTTTCATTTGGTTTCGGCATACATAGATGTGTAGGGCTTAGGCTTGCAGAAATGCAACTTACGGTCCTTTGGGAAGAGATTTTAAAACGTTTTTCGGCAATTGATTTAGTCAGTCCGCCAAGCTACCTCAGATCGAATTTCATTAAAGGAATCACTCATTTGCCAGTAAAACTGAGGCAGAAAACGTAAGGAGGAAAAAATGAATTTTGAGTTTTCAGAAGAGCAACAACTTCTAAGAGAGCAAGCTCAGAGCTTTCTCGCAGACAATTGCTCAACAAAAAGGGTGAGAGAGACATTTGAAAGTGAATCTCCATACGATCGAGATTTGTGGCAAAAAGTAGTCGATCTTGGTTGGACAGCAGCTTCGATTCCAGAAAAATATCAAGGATTAGAACTTTCCTACCTCAATCTTTGCGTTATCGCTGAGGAGCTCGGTAGATCTCTGGCGCCGATTCCTTTTTCATCGTCTGTTTATTTAGCTACCGAATCTTTGATTTTGTTTGGAACTGAAGAGCAAAAAAGTTATTTTTTACCAAGACTTGCATCGGGCGAGGTAATAGGTTGCTTCGCCTCTGACGAAGCTCAAAGAGCTTCATCATTAGGGGGTCCAAAGACTACGTTCTCTGACGGGCGGATTTCCGGCGAGAAAATTCCAGTCGCTGATGGTAGCATCGCCGATTTTGCGATAGTCCTTGCGAAAAAAGGAGATTTAGATTCTTCTGCGTTTATCGTAGATCTAAACTCACCGGAAGTTGAAAGAATTCCTGTAAAATCTATAGATCCTAGCCGTGATCAGGCAAAGCTTGTTTTTCATGAGGTTCCGGCGGAAGAGCTTGGAAACAAAGTTAGCGGAAACATGATTCTGAAAGCAATTTATGATCGGGCAGCTATTCTATTTGCTTGGGAACAAGTTGGAGGCTCGGAAACTGCGTTACACATGGCAAAAGACTACGCAATGGACCGATTCGCATTCGGCAGACCGATCGCCTCGTTCCAAGCTATAAAACACAAGTTAGCAAATATGTATGTCAAGAATACTCTCGCGAGATCAAATTGCTATTACGGTGCATGGGCAATTTCTACCAATTCTAAAGAGATTGCTACGGCAGCAGCCGCTGCTAGACTATCCTCGATACAGGCCTTTTATTTTTCATCAAAAGAAAACATACAAACTCACGGGGGGATGGGATTTACTTGGGAATTCGATTGTCAAATTCCTTATCGTAGAGCACGTCTTTTAGCATCAAATATTGGTAGCGAAGCTATTTGGCAAGACAAATTAATATCATCAATCGAAGAAACCAGGGCAGCATAAAGGGAGAAAGCATGGACTTTAACGACTCACACCAAGAAGCAAAATTCAGAGAGGAAGTAAAAGCCTGGTTGAGTGATAACGTGCCTTCAGATCCAGAGATGGATGGGCTGGATTATCTAGAAAAGGCAAAATTTTGGCAGAAACGAAAATATGATGCGGGCTGGGCTTGCATCAGGTGGCCTGTTGAGCACGGAGGCCGAAATGCTTCACCAATTGAGCAGGTCATCTGGAACCAAGAAGAATCTAGGTTTGATACTCCTGAAAGTATCTTCGTAATTGGGCACGGGATGTGTGCTCCAACTATGATGGCTTGGGCGTCTGACGAGCAGAAAAAGAGATACCTTCCCAAACTAGCGAGCGGAGAAGAGGTTTGGTGTCAATTATTCAGCGAGCCGGCCGGCGGCTCAGATTTAGCAGCTCTGCGCACAAGAGCAGAGAAGGACGGCGACGACTGGGTAATCAATGGCCAAAAAATTTGGACATCTGGCGCTCACTATTCCGACTACGGAGTGCTAGTAGTAAGAACAGATCCAAGTGCTCAAAAACACCAGGGCTTGAGCTATTTTTTTATTGACATGAAAAGTGCGGGAATAGAAATAAAACCCATAAAACAGATATCAGGCGGTTCAAATTTTAATGAAGTCTATTTTTCTAATTTAAGAGTGCCAGACTCGCAGAGGTTAGGAGGAATCGGACAAGGGTGGCAAGTGGCACTAACCACCCTGATGAACGAGCGAGCTGCGATCGGCGGAGGTGGCGGCGGGGTTAACTTTGATTCAGTTTTTGAACTTGCTAGAAAAATCGATAGGAACGGACGGCCCGCCATAGAAGATTCTCAGGTAAGAGCGAAGCTCGCGAATTGGTATGTGCAAGAATCAGGACTAAAGTTCGCCGGCTACAGATCCATGACAGCACTTTCTAAAGGAGAAATACCTGGACCTGAGAACTCTATTGGAAAATTGGTCGGTGCGCCGAAGCAACAGGATATGGCATCCTTCGCATTGGACCTCCTTGAAGCTAGCGGTTCTATCTGGGACGAAAATTTCTCTGATAGTAGTGGTCTGTTCCAAGCCACATTTATGGCTTCTCCTGGGGGAAGAATTGCTGGGGGAACTGACGAGATAATGGCAAACATAATCGCTGAAAGAGTCCTAGGTATGCCTCAAGATATGAGAGCCGATAAAGGAATTCCCTTCACCGAAATTCCCGCAGCTCACAAATCATGAAAAATTAGGAGAGAATCATAAATATAAAAGATCTATTTACTGATTCTGATAACCGGGTTCAGCTTGACTCTACAAAAAGGAAATTTGGGGGTGTGTGCTCCGGATTAGCAAATTTTTTGGGAATTCCTGCTTTTTGGATAAGAATTTTTGCCATCATTGCTCTTATAATAGAACCCATTCCGACCCTTATTGGCTATGGAATTGCGTTCTGGGCCCTAGAAGATAAATCTCCAGAAGAGACAGATCAAGTTATCGATCAAAATCAAGAATGAGAAACAATCTGCATGCAGATTGAAAGAGCCTCATGGGAAAATTAAAATCGAAACTTGGAATAGATCTTGGTGGGACAAAAATTGAGGGCCTCCTTACCGACAAATCAGGAAAACAAATAAAACGGGTCAGAGTAAAAACTCCCAGGGAAAGCTATGGCGATATTATCAATGCTATCGCTAATTTAGTCTCTGAGCTTGCATCGGCTCCAGATTTACCGGTGGGGGTTGGAATGCCTGGATCTATATCGCCTGCCACCGGGCGGGTCAGGAACTCTAATATTCTGGCTTTAAACCAAAAGCTATTTTCAGAAGATTTAGAAAAGGCACTCCGCCGACCGGTTCGGGTAGAAAATGATGCAAATTGTTTTACCATCTCTGAGTCCACAGATGGCGCGGGAGAAAAAGCTAATAGCGTGTTCGGTGTTATCTTGGGAACTGGAGTTGGTGGAGGGATTTCGATTAATTCCAAAATAGTAGGAGGAAAAAATTCGATCGCGGGAGAATGGGGTCACAACCCTCTGCCAAAAATAAAAACTCATCAATCTGATCGGCAATGTTATTGCGGCAGAACAAACTGCGTTGAGACTTGGCTTTCCGGCCCAGGACTGTCAAGAACCTATAGAAGCTCCTCAAAGAAAGATCTGTTAGCCGAACAGATCGTTAAATTATATGAGGCTGGAGACAAAAATGCGATTGAAACGTTTTCCGCTTTCTTCGATCAACTAGCTTCTGCCTTGTCGGTCGTCACAAACATTTTAGATCCCGAAATCATTGTTTTAGGCGGGGGGCTTTCAAACATACAGAGTATCTATACCGAGATACCCTACCGGCTTGAAAAGCTTGCTTTCTCGGACCATTTCCGAACAAAAATTGTCAAGGCCAAGCACGGAGACTCTTCAGGGGTCAGAGGTGCCGCCTGGCTATGGTAAGTAAAAAAAGGCTTGTCGAAAACAAAATTGATATGAACTCTAAATCGTTCAACCGTTAGGAAAGGAAAAACTCGACAATCCAAGCTGCTACAGCATTTCTATCTGTCGAAATAGAGAATGATTCAAGTGCTTTATTATACGTGGACTCGCCTAGGATCTCGCGCCGTGCATTAACTAAATCAATCGCATATTGGACACTGAATTCCGGATGCCCTTGCATTGAAAATATATGTTTCTCTATGGAGAACATACTGTGAGGACAAAATTTATTTGAACCGATAAGCTCGGCTCTCTGTGGTAATATAGAAACTTGATCTCTGTGCGAAACTGCGAGAGAAAAAACCTTTGGATTGTTTTGGGTGAACCAAGGGGATTTTTTTATCTGGGTTTTGTGAACGCCAACACCCCACCCGCGATCGCAACCCTCGGTCTTTCCACCAAGAACTTCTGCTATAAGCTGATGCCCAAAGCACACTCCGACTAGCTTCTTTTTTTTAGTATCAAGTGCAATCACAAATTTCTTTAATGCTTCGATCCAATGATCTCCGTCGTACACACTTTTTCGACTTCCCGGAATAATGTAGCCATCGAATTCATCTATATGACTGGGGTAATCTCCAGCTTCAACGTCAAATGTTTTAAATCGCAGCTTTTCCTCATGTTCGAATGAATTGAGTTGGAGAATGTGAGCCAGCATCTGAGGGTAATCGCCGTGACTGTTTCGAAATTCTGGCAAAACGGAGTCAACCTTTAATATTCCTATCTTCATACTGTCTACTAAATAATCTCAAAGTAGCGTTTTAGCTGCCAGTCATTAACGTGGCGTTCATACTCTCGGACTTCCCACTCTCGCGACGCCGAGTAATGATCAACAAATTCGTCACCAAAGTATTTTCTAGAGAAATCTGAGTGACGAAATATGGTAACTGCATCTCGAAGATTACTGCTCAGTTGTTGAGAACGAGGAAGATCTTCTTCTTGTTCATAAGCATTCCCAGTAATGGGTTGTCCTGGAAGTAAACCTGACTCAATACCCTCTAATCCGGCTGCAATATTGGCCGCGGCTACCAAGTAGGGGTTAGCATCAGCAGAACCAAGCCTGAATTCAATTCGTTTGCTTTTTTTTGATGAACCCAACACTCTGAGCGACGTAGTTCTATTTTCAAGACCCCAAGCACTCACTGTCGGAGCCCAAGCACCTTTAACGAGTCGGGTATAGCTATTTATCGTAGGAGAGGTCATTGCCAAATATTCCCCCATATAATTTAAGAGCCCTCCTAAATAATTCAGCATTAGCGGGCTGATGTTTTGATCCGCTTTATCGTCGAAAAATAAATTCTGTCCCGACTCAGCTGAAAGGAGGCTTTGATGCAGATGCCCGCTTTGCCCAGGGTAATCCATAGACCATTTGGCCATAAAGGTAGCCGTCATGTTTTTTCGTTGAAAAAATGCTTTTGTGAACGTTTTAAAAAGTGCCGCTTTGTCTGCGGCCTCTAAAATAGTATCCGCAGAAATAGCAGCCTCCCAAACCCCTGGACCTGTTTCACAATGAAGTCCCTCAAGACCAAATTTATGATCTTGGCAGTAGTCCATAAACTCATTGAAAAGGTCAGAGTAGGTCATCGTTCTTAAAAGAGAATATCCAAAGTTGCCCGGTGATAGTGGTTCTAAGTTCGTGTATCGCTTTTCTCTTATTGATTGTGAGGTCTCTTTAAAAACAAAAAATTCGTACTCAAAACCACATTTTAAGGAAAACCCTGCCTCTTCTGATCGTCTAATGATATTTTTCAAACGAGATCTGGGACAAATAGAGTGCTCATTAGCATCATCATCAATGAAATCTGCTATAAAAAACGGGACATTCCCTTCATCTTTAAGACGTCTCTCAGTTCCTAAATCAACGCGATACATAGCGTCTGGGAAGGCAGTGTGCCAGCCTGTGAAGGAAGAATTGTCGTATAATTGGTCGTCCACGTCCCAACCAAAAACACAATCGCAAAAGCCCGAGCTGCCTGTGACCACCTCCCGAAATTTTTCCATGCTGAGGTATTTTCCTCGTTGCACACCGTCTACATCGGTGAATGCAATTTTTACTTTGGAAACACGCTCTTTCTCGTATTTTTTTATTAAGAGCTCTCCATCCACAAGACGACTCCTTCTAAATCATGGTAATGAAGTTTTGATTAGCTTTTGCCAAGAGTATTGACCGGCACTCTAATGTCCTCTACTAAGGCCTGGATTTCTGCAGATGGCGAGGGCGTAAACCTACTAACTAACAGAGCTACAAAAAAACTTAAGATCATTCCAAGCGTTCCTATTCCCTCCGGAGAGATTCCAAACCACCAATTGGCCTCTGTATTTGCGCTCGGATTGATAAACTTGAAGTAGACGATGTAACTAGATGTAAAGATCAAACCAGTAACCATCGCTGAGATAGCTGCTTCCTTATTCATTTTTTTGTAGAAAATCCCTAAGAAAATCACAGGAAAAAAAGTAGCGGCTGCTAATCCAAAGGCGAAGGCGACCACCTCTGCTACGAATCCAGGGGGGTTTATTCCAAACAATCCAGCTACAAGAACAGCGACCGCTGCGGCGTAACGAGCACAAAGAAGCTCCTGCTTTTCCGAAATTTTTGGCACTAGGGTCTTCTTTAAAAGATCGTGAGCGATTGCTGTCGAAATAACCAGCAAAAGCCCTGCAGCAGTTGAAAGAGCTGCCGCCAGACCACCAGCCGCGACCAACGCAACAACCCAATCCGGTAGTTTAGCTATTTCGGGGTGCGCCAAAACGATGATGTCACGATCGATATAGAGTTCGTTGGGTCCGGGAGCCCCTTCGTTAATTAGCTCTCTCTCTCCGTTAACACCTCGTTTGTCCGAATAAATCGGTTTGGCAGGAGAGAATGCAGCGCCTCCTCTGTATTGAACATCTCCATCTCCGTTCTTATCCATCCAGGCAAGTAAACCAGCCTCTTCCCAACGCTTAAACCACTGTGGCAACTCGGAGTAAGACACGCTATCGATATTCTCAATGATATTTATTCGTGCAAATGCGGCGACAGCTGGAGCTGTCGTATACAAAAGCGCTATAAACACTAGGGCATACGCAGCAGAGATTCTTGCATCTCGGACTCGGGGCACAGTAAAGAAACGCACAATTACGTGCGGCAACCCAGCTGTCCCCGCCATAAGCGCGGCCGTGATAAAAAACATATCAATCATAGATTTATTAGATTCGGTAAATATTTTCATGCCAAGTTCATCGGTCAAACCGTCAAGCCTATCTAAGAGAAATATACTCGAGTCTCCCTCGAGGGTTGAACCTAGTCCAAGCATGGGAACTGGGTTTCCAGTCATAATAATCGATATATAGATTGCGGGGACAAGATAAGCGAATATCAATACACAGTATTGAGCGACCTGAGTGTAAGTAATGCCTTTCATCCCTCCAAGCACTGAATAAAAGAAAACGATACCCATTCCAATTATGACACCAGTATTGATATCAACTTCGAGAAATCTGCTAAAAACGATGCCGACCCCTCGCATCTGCCCTGCTACATAAGTGAATGAAATGAATATCACGCAGACCACCGCGACCAACCTAGCTGTCTGCGAATAGTAACGATCTCCCACAAAGTCTGGGACCGTATATTTGCCGAATTTCCTTAAGTATGGGGCGAACAGAAGCGCTAGAAGAACATAACCCCCAGTCCACCCCATTAGATACCGGGCTCCGTCAGCACCCTCGAATGCAATGATACCCGCCATCGATAGAAACGAAGCTGCTGACATCCAATCGGCAGCAGTAGCAGCTCCATTTGCAATGGGATTTACATGCCCTCCAGCCACATAAAACTCACCGGTTGACGAGGACCTACTTGCAATCGCGATTGCGATGTACAGAGCGAAGGTCAATCCGACAAAAAGGTAGGTTAATTCTTGAGCGGTCACCTATTTTTCCTCAACTCCGTGCCTTTCATCAATCTTGTTCATACACCAAGCGTAGAAAAAAATAAGAATGACGAACGCATAAATAGAACCTTGGGTGGAGAACCAAAAACCTAGCTTGTAACCAAAGAGTCGAAACTGATTCAAAAAATCTAGGAAGACAATACCTGCTAAAAATGAGACCGAAAACCAAACGAACAAAAGTATCAGGACAAGCCTAACGTTAGATTTCCAGTAACTCTCCATCACCTCTTTTTTCACCTAACACTCCTCCTCAATAAACATAACATAAAAGCCTCAAGAACAAGCGCAATAAACCTTTGCTCTCTGTTTTTCGAACGCGTCATTAGTTAGCTCTCGCCACTCAGGGGCGAATCTTTAGTTTCAACTTGAGGAATCTCAAGCAAATTATCCGGCAGGGATTTATTTGTTTTAGCACCTAAAGTCTTCATTTCTTCAGCACGCTTTATCAAGTTGCCGCGGCCAGACACAAGTTTTCCATACGCGTTCTCGTAGGCGGTTTGAGTTGACTCTAACCGACCACCGACTAACTCCAAATCCCCCACAAAATTTACGAACTTGTCATAAAGGGCGCCTGCTTTTTTACTTATATCCATTGCGTTTTTATTTTGTTTCTCGAAGCGCCATATATTTTGCACCATCCGTAAAGTGGCCAATAAGGTTGAGGGGGTAACAATCCCAATATTTTTATCAAAAGCTTCGGAATACAACTCAGGCTCAGCGCCCGCCGCTGAGGAGAAAGCGGCCTCAACTGGGACAAACATAAGGACAAAGTCAACGGTTCTTAACCCGCCGAGCAAATGGTATTCCTTATCACTTAACTCTTTTATGTGACGCCTCACAGAATTTACGTGCTGCTTTAAATACTCAGCACGCTTCTCATCATCTCCAGCAGAGCAGAATCGTTCGTAATGAGTCAACGAAACCTTAGAATCGATAACAATATCCTTTCCTTCGGGCAGCTTCACAACGGCGTCGGGCTGAAAGCGCTTACCAATTTCGTTTTTATAGGAGACCTGGATTTCGTATTCCCGTCCTTTTTCTAACCCCGATTTTTCTAATATCCTTTCAAGGACTAGCTCTCCCCAAACACCTTGAGTCTTACTTTCACCTTTCAAAGCGTTTGTTAAATTCACTGCGTCTTTTGCAATTTTTGAGTTCAATTCTTGGAGGTTTCTAACTTCTTTGATCAGAGAGAACCTTTCTTTCGCTTCATCTGATACTTTCTGCTCAAACGACTTAATACGTTCCTTCAATGGATCGAGTACGCTTTTTAGCTGCTCACTGCTGCTGCTTCTGAATTCCTTTTGTTTTTTTTCAAAAATATCATTTGCGAGGTTATTAAATCCATCTCTCATTGATTCTTTAGCGTCTTTCAAAAGAGCTAGTTTTTCGTCAGATTGTTTCTTCTGCTCGGACAACATCGTTCCCAATTTTGAAAGTTCCAAATGCGCAGATTCAGTTCTCTTTCTCTCACCCACTAAAGCTTGTCGTTCTTGTCGAAGTTCACTTTCCAAATCAGATAGGCGCTGCTCCTGATTACTTGCACGCTCCAGAAGCTTAGAGTTTTCTGTCTTCAAAATTACGAGTGAGTGCTCGTGATCCTGATACTTTCTTTGTGCTTCTGACAGTTTTTTTTTAAACCAGAAAGTAAGGCAACCAGCAAGGAAGGCGAGCGCTAAAGAGAGGATTGCAGGGTCTAAAACCATAAATTCGCTTAAATATCAGATTATATCTTTCTAATATTAGCAGACAGAAGAACACTGTCTATGAATGGTTACCTTCGTTTTTTTCTGCGTTTTGAAGCAAAGAGCCTCAATGAAGCAGGGCGAACATCTTTCGACGAAATCTTGTCGCTAACTCGTTTCCCTTTCCAAGTAAATCAAAGATTTTAATCATGGTTTTGCGAGCTTTTTCTTCCTGCCACATCCGATCAGCCTGAACAATCGAGAGTAATATTTTCAAAGATTCCTCTACTCTATCTGATATCACTAACTTTATTGCGACATCCAATTTCAGTTGGTAGTTGTCCTCCTCACTCGAGTCCAACTTAATAAGTAACGAATCTAAATCGTCTAATTCTTTAGCCATGTCAATAAATTCCAGACGGCTTTTCGGTCTAGCTATTCCTTCAGAATCGGCTGGAAGTCCTTCCAAAATTTCTCTTGCCTCTGGAATTCGATCTTCAATGATTAACAAATCGCATAATTCGACATGTAGGGCGAAATTGCTGGGCTCATCAGCTATTACATCTTTCAGCATAGCAATAGCTTTAGGTCTTTCACCGCCGGAAATCAGGTTATCTATTTCTTCTCGGACTCTTTCGAGGGGACTCATGGTTAACTGATCCAAGGCTTCTTTTAGTTGGTTCTCATCAACCGGGCCGTCAATCCCACCAGCTACTTGCCCTTGATGAACCATTTTAATCGTAGGCAAAGCTCTGATTTGCATCTGCTGAACTAACTGAGAATTTTTCTGTACCTCAACTCTCCTGAGAGCGAACTTTCCCTGATACTCGCTGACAAGCTTCCTTAATACAGCTGAAGTGCTCAGACATTGCTCAGCTTGATCCGCATAAAATTCTAAGAGAACTGGAACCTGCTGAGACTTATCAACAACTTCAGTTTGAAAATTTTCAAGGCTTACCTCGAGAATATCTTCCACCACAGCGTTCAACCTTGCCTCCTTTTTTCCACCAATTATGAGATTTGGATCTTCAAATTGGGGCAAATATTAGCACAAGCTCCGCTTCTGATTAAGGCCCTGGGTTGGCTATAACTGGATACCCTCTACTTTGAGAGCGCTTTCGAAAACCATACTGTCTGACCAAGGGCTCCTTTTGCCATGATATAAAAGCTTATTGCCACGGGATACGAGCCAAATGTTGAGGGCGCTTATATGTTTTATTTTCATCTTACTAGATCTCAGCTTTTATCTGTATTTATATACAGTACTGTATATATGATCATATTTCAATGGTTATCCAATCAAAACCAAAATCTTGCTTGGCCACAATAATATCTCCCCTCCAATCTGATAATTCTAGTAAAGCAGTTGATTCAGCTAAATCGAGATCATTATTTTTTTCTGAGACATGAGAGACGACTAGATTTTTTAATCGGCTAAGATTAAGTCGCCGCAACAAACTAGCCGCCTGAATATTGCTTAGATGGCCATAATCACCCCCAACTCTTGATTTTAATTTAGTTGAATACGGTCCACTCGTAAGCATTTTTAAATCGTGATTAAATTCAAGTAACAGAGCGTGACAATCTCGATATGAGACTTCAATATGAGAAGTAACATGCCCTAAATCCGTTAGGACCCCCAAAGAAAAACCTCTAGAACTAAGTATGTATTGGCATGGCTCTTTTGCATCGTGCGGAACTGCAACTGATTGGACATTTACCGTTCCTAGTGAGAATTCTTCTCCGCAATTAAATCTCTTTAAAACGGGCACCTCGCCTATCTGTTTTTCGTTATAAGAGCCGTGCGTTAAGATTACGGGAGTTTGAAATTTTCTGGCAAAGGCACCAACGCCATGCACATGATCTGCGTGTTCATGAGTCACTAAAATACCGTCAAGCTCTTCTGGTGAAAGGTTTAGTTTGGCTAATCTCGCCAGAGCCTCTTTCAAAGAAAAACCAAGATCAATTAAAAGCCGTGTCGTCCCATCATCAAATACGGTAGAATTCCCTCTGCTTCCGCTCCCTAATGAAGCAAACCTAATCGACATAATCTATGTCGAATACTCTTTTATTAACTTGATCAAACGCTCCCTCAGCACCAAGTCTTCTGGACCAGGAGAAGACTCACCAGACGGCGCAGCATTGACAATTATTTGACCGGACTGAGAGGAAACCGTTACTAAAAACGGCCTCCCTTCCTTTTTTTCGTCTTCAGAATTGAATATTCGTTTCAAAAACCCGGCTTTTGAATTTGCCAGGGATGAGTAGCTTACGAAGTAAACGCCTGCAGAGCGGTCAAGATCTACAACTTCTACCTCAGCATCTTCAAGAGCCCGACCAATGGTCGCCCAGGTTCTATCGAAATCGAGCCGGTACTTAAGAACCGTCCCATTCTCTCCCGAAATCGTCTCTACTTTACTCGCCTGCCTCGTGGCAGCAGCTAAGGAAATACTTGGCCCCTCAGCGAGCCTCTCTCCAATGTAGTAAGCGAGAGCACTTAGCATTTTGGACTCAAGCTCTGGTTCATCCGATGCTCCGTCCCAGGCGGCGCTCAGGCTCTCGTCATTACGTAATCTATTTCTCTCTTCTACATATAATTCTGTGCTTCCGGATCTAACACCAGCCTCAACACGCACATTAAAAGAATATTCACGGAGATAGACTTGCGTTTCGCCTTTATTCGGATTAGTTAGGCTCTCGAACACATCTTCCGCCTCTCCACTCGACCCAATAATCCAGTCGGTCTCTATTCTGCCCTCGCTAACCTCAACTGAAGTTAAGGGAAACTTCTTTTCCTCAAAAAAAAGAAGAACTCTCGGCCAGACAGTTGCAACCGGAAGGTCAATAAAAACCCAACGATTATCTCCTAATCTTCTAATTAAGATTTGTTCTACTCCGAAATTTGTTGCAAGCGGATCTGGAAGGCCGAGTTCAATTTCCGAACCGGACAGACCTCGAAAATCCTGAATTTCTGGGATTGCCATAGGGTCATTAAAGAATGGTGCGTCTAATTCGCTCGGGATTTTTGTTGGTTTTGAAGTTCCTTCCTCGAGCTTTTTTTGCTCATCGCTTTTTCCTAACCAACCAAGAGAGCCACAGCTATTTAAAAACAAAAGAACAGAAATCAAAGTTGCTTTTCTCATTAAATCACTCCTGCCTGTGACAGCGATTCTCGCAACAAGCCATGATATTCAGGAGCTAGCTCCGTCATGGGAAGTCGAATCCCGGTGTCAATCTTTCCCATTTCATGCAATACCCATTTTACCGGGATAGGATTAGATTCAAGAAAAAGAGCTCTATGCAAACCGCTTAATTCTGAATCCAAATCCTTCGCTAGCTCGAAATCTCCAGACAATGCTGCTTCAGACATCTTTGCCATTTTCATCGGGGCTACGTTAGCTGTAACGCTTATGGTGCCGCTTCCACCCATAAGCATTAAGTCGCAGGATGTTTCGTCGTCACCCGAATATACCCGGATATCACTTGTACCCATAATCGCTTTTGCTCTTTCTAGATCGCCGGTAGCTTCTTTAATTCCAATCACTAAATCCGATTCGTTTAAGCGAGCTATGGTTTCAGGCAATAAATCACAACCTGTTCTGCTCGGGACGTTATACAATATTTGAGGGAGGTCGACGCTTCTAGCAATCGCTGAGAAATGTTGGAAGAGGCCGCTTTGTGTTGGCTTATTATAATAGGGAGTGACCAACAAGCATGCATCCGCTCTCGAATCCTTAGCAGCCTTGGTTAACTCTATTGCCTCAGAGGTCGAATTTGCGCCAGTTCCAGCTATTACTGGGACCCTTCCCGCTGCAGCCTCTACTGCGCTCTTCACCAAGGAAAAGTGTTCCCTCATCGAAACGGTCGCAGATTCTCCGGTCGTTCCTACTGGGATTATAGCTCCGGTGCCCTGGTCGATTTGCCATTCTATAAGGTCTCCAAATCGAACCCAATCAATTTCTCCGTCGCGCTTCATTGGGGTGACCAGCGCCACCGCGCTTCCGTTCAACATGAATTATATTTCTTAATTGACTTACGGAGTCTCATCTTACTTTGACCTCTAAAGTTTACAAGCTGGCTCAAGCTTTCTTGATACGAAAAGTGAAGACATTATCTAGATTTTGAGCTAATAGTAACTCATTACCGCTCTGTTTCGAAAAGACATTAAAATCTCGCTCAGAGGAGGGATCGTCACTTAGCACCTCTACTATCGAGCCCGGATTTACCGAATTCAAAGCCTGCTTCGCTTTCAGCAGTGGGAGCGGACAGCTAAGCCCTCTCGCGTCTACTTTTTTATCAATCAATTAATCCTCCTCTCTAAAAGACTTACAATCGATCTGGCAGAACAACGTAGAATGAAAAATAATCGTCTTGCATAGTACAATAGCGTTATTATGACAAAAATATTTTTCTTTTTTTTACTAATAATTTTCTCGTACTGTACTAGAGGTAACCCTTCCGAATTGCCCACTTTCGGAGATAGACTTTCTGGGACAATATCTATTGAAAAAGAGAGGAAATTAGGACAACAATTTCTCAGGTCACTTCGGGCTCAAGCGCCCATTTTAGATGATCCAATACTCCAAGATTATTTAGAGCACCTGATCTACCGCTTGGCAGTTCACAGCGAACTAGAGGATAAAAGGCTAGATTTAGTTCTAATAAAAAACCAAAACATCAATGCCTTTGCAGCACCAGGGGGAATTATAGGATTGCACCATGGTTTATTTCTGTACGGGGAAACAGAACACGAATTATCAGCAATCCTTTCTCATGAACTTGCGCATTTAAGTCAGCGCCACTTCGCAAGAAGACTGGATGAGGGTAAAAAAAACTCAGTTATAGGCTTAGCAGGGTTCCTAGCAAGTATTATTCTGGCTGCCACGGCAAGTGGGGACGCGGCTATGGCAGCCATCACGACTACACAGGGGTTAGCGCAGAGTAAAGCCTTGCGTTATTCCCGTGATCGAGAAGCTGAAGCAGACAGGGTCGGTATCGAAACACTTGCACTCGCGGGAATGGATCCAAAAGCTATGGCTCTGATGTTCGAGAGACTTCAGAGATCAAGCCGGTATATAGGTTTAAATAAGGTGCCCGAATTTCTCAGAACTCATCCAGTCACTAAATCTCGAATCGCTGACTCCTACAACCAAGCAATGAAATACCCGGACGAAAAACCCTTTCCCCGCCTAAATTATCAGCTAATGAGGAATCGTGTCAGGGCCATAACAACGATTGACAGTTCTGAAGAATTGAAGCGTTTCGAGATTCTTGCGAAATCCTCCGTTCACGAAATAGAAATAGCAGGAAAATACGGTTTGGTTCTTGTAAACACAAACGAAAATCAAAACATAGAAGCATTATCCATATTAAGAGAGCTAATCAAGAAATACCCGCTCAACATTAATTTTCGAATTGCTGAAGCAGAGATTTATGAAAGTTTGGGCGAACTGGACAGGTCTCAAAAAGTCCTCGCGCAAGCACTTGACACGTCTCCGGGAAATTATCCCTTAACCGTAAAATATGCGGAAATTCTCCTAGCCGCTGGAAAACCAAAATTAGCCATAGAGCAGCTTCAGCCACTAAGTTCATCTCGCCCAAGCGATCTCTTTATTTGGTACTTGCTCGCAGAGTCTTACGGACTAGCGAGGAATATACCCGCTCTTCATGAAGCGCGTGCGAAATTTTTTTCACTCAAAGGAAACTTTGAACAAGCAATAAAACAACTTAGCTATGCTCTGCCGTTAATAACAAACGACTTCCAGGCTTCAGCAAGAATACGCCAAGCCATGAAAGATATAATCAACCTAAGGAATCCTAGATAAGATCCTGAAAGAAAACTTATGTCGAGGTAGAAGCTAAATAAGTGTTCCCTTGTAGGCCTATTAAAGGTCTAAGCTTGAAAGTCCAACATTCTCTGCAGGGGAATCATAGCTTTCTCCCTTGTGTTTTCTGGAACATTTATTTCATTTAGGCCGTGCAGCAAGGTATTTTCAAGGTTTACAAGGGTATTCATCCCCATCCATGGACAATGAGCGCAGCTTCTACATGTGGCACCATTCCCTCCTGTGGGCGCTTCTATAAATATTTTTCCGGGGGCTAAGGAACGCATTTTATGAAATATTCCGGTATCAGTAGCTACGATAAATTTTTTATTCGGAAGATCGACGGCCGCTCGAATAATCTGTGTAGTGGACCCTACTACGTCCGCTAACTCAATCACCCCCGGAGGAGATTCTGGGTGAACTAAAACTGCCGCATCAGGATGAATGCTCTTGATTGCTTTAAGGCCATTGGCTTTAAACTCTTCATGGACGACACAAGAACCATTCCATAAGCGCATATTCGCACCGGTCTGCTGATTGATATAGGAGCCCAGAAATTTGTCTGGTGCCCATATAATTGGTTTTCCTTCCCCCATAAGGAACTCGACGACATCAAGCCCTATACTCGAGGTTACCACCCAGTCTGCCATTGCTTTGATTTCTGCGGATGTATTCGCGTAAACCACCACGGTATGGTCTGAAAAACTTTCACAAAAAATTTTAAAAGATTCTGGAGGACACCCAAGATCTAGAGAACAAGTAGCCTCAAGAGTAGGCATTAGTATGCGCTTTTCCGGGCTCAGTATTTTCGCTGTTTCTCCCATAAACTTTACGCCAGCAACGATTAATGTTGTGGCATCAGAGCGCGCTCCAAACCTAGCCATCTCCAAGGAGTCAGATACGAACCCTCCTGACTCCTCCGCGAGCTCTTGAATTGCATCATCAGTATAATAATGGGCGACGATCGAGGCGTTATGCTTCTTTAACAACCTTAAAATACGCTTTTTATAGGCACGAATTTCTTCATCGTCCATCGCATGACTTTGGTGAAGCGGCACCTCGAAATCCAACTTAGCCATTTGCTGTATTTTCCAAAATTAAAAATTGTCTCATACCTTTCACGTTTATCGACCTACGATTGCTCACAATAGAGATATACAGTAAAGATGTGAAGAATTCACTCTCAATTGATTACGTAACGGATTTATCTATAAACATTAAGCATATCGTCAAATATGACGGTCTTTTTGAATACAACAGAGACTTTGCCAACATGTTTCTTGTTTTTTAAAATGGAAGCGGTATCATTGGCGCCGTCTTTCGGGCCGTTAGCTCAGTTGGTAGAGCAGTTGGCTTTTAACCAATTGGTCCCGCGTTCGAGTCGCGGACGGCCCACCAAAAATGGGGCTCTTAGCGGAGCCCCCTTTTTTACTAAGGCTCAGACAAAAAAATCCCAGAACCCCATCATATCTTGATGAAAAACATCGGCGAGCCCCTCTGAGGTTCCAATACGCGCACCCAGATTTCCATAACCAGCCCTGATTCCATAGAGCATTAAATCACGCTCATTTACCTCGCGCCCACTATCACCAAATATCGGATGCATATAAATGCCGTTTTCCTTGATGTAAATAGTAGGAGCACCTCGGGCCACAGAGGCCTCCGAGGCCAACTCTACCGGTGACGATCTATCAAACCCGTGATGTGCTCCGGCTACTATTTTTATCGAAGATTCCGCTCCTGCCATTTTAAGGGCTTGGGTAAACCCTTGAACCTGCTGAATCGAGCACCACTCGTCTTGATCACCTATAATAGACCGGACCTTAGTTTTACCGACACTGGGATCAATAAATTGCAAACCACACCAGGGGTAAGCGGCATACACCGCTGCAATTGGTTTAGTAAAATTTGTAAACTTCTGCATGGTCGCAGCCAAAAGCGCAGCTGATCCTCCTCGGCTATGCCCCTGAACTCCAATTCGGTCTGAATCAACGCCCTTTAGCGTGCTTAGGAAATCGACCGCACTGAGAATATCCATCGCACTTGCCGCAAACGAATATTGCGCTTGGTTGCTCACCGTCGACTCTACGCCTCTTTCACCAAAAGGGTCCACCAAACACACAGAAATTCCAGCATCGGTTAACAACTTTGCCTTGAAGATATGGGACTCCGAAAGACCCAAACTGCCTGGAACAACAATCACAAGAGAGGATTTTTCGGACGAGGGCTGGAACAACTGACCCCAGATCTCAACAGTCTCTATAGATTTGGGTTCCGAAATAGCTTGGTAAAAGTTTAATGGGTTACCAGTAGCGATCCGCACCGAAGAACCAATTAATCCGTTTTCTAACCGAAGAGATTGATGATCAAGAAATAAAGCCAAAGAACCTTCTCCTTTTGAATTGATCCGCCCAAACCAGAGACCCAGAGAATGAAAAAAGCCAATGCATCAGCTTAAAGCAGGCAAGCTCAATATTATAAACTGGGAATGTTAAGCGTTACCTGCGGTAATTTTTGCAAGTCCCGTTGGGGATAAAATCTCTATCCAGTAACCATCGGGATCCTTTATGAACGCCAAGCCTTTCATATTTCCATCATCTGGACGCTTTACGTACTCGACTCCCAGATTGTCAAACCTCTCGCAGGCTTTGTAAACGTCTGGAACCGAAATGCCAATATGCCCAAACCCTCTCGGATCAGAATTTCCATCGTGATAAACCGATCCCTTTTCAAATTCTGTACCATAATTGTGGGTCAACTCTAGGAGGGCGGGTTGTTTAAAAACCCATTTTGCCTTGGATTCTAACTGTTCTGGGATATCCTCTTTTGAATATCCTAGAAAATATAGGCCGAATTCCATCTCGGGAAAATCGAAATTTCCCAATAGCCTCATCCCCAAAACATTTTCGTAGAAAGGAATGCTTATAGCCGGATCTTTGATTCGTAACATAGTTTGATTTAACACATACCCTTCTGTCTCTGTCATACAGCAATCCTTTTCTAATTTAGCTGCCTGGGAAGATTCAATGGTAAAAGCGCGTCCAAGAGGTTCTCAGGTCGGGAAATTCCCACGATATAAACAATTTTTTGATCCACTCGTCCCTCCGCATGCAGTGCCCCAGCTGGTATTTCAAGCTTATCCCCTGCGGAGAGTTCTATTCGCGAACCCTCCGAGTCCAAAACATAACTCGTCCCCTCCATCACATATCCGCAGTTATCGACCTCATGCCAGTGCAAAGGCAATTCTTCCATTCTCTCAGAGACATAAACGGTGGGCCATAGATCTAGTCTTTTTATATCATCTAGAACCTCGTCCTTACTGGAGTGAAATCCATGCACAACTTTCATTGGGCCTGGTTTTAGAGGCATTTTAATCACTTTTGTTTTTTATTTTTTACACCGTAATACACTTTATTGCTTTAGTCGAATTTCATAGTCTCTGAGTAAATTTCGATTAAAAGAACAATTGAATTACACTATTCAACGCTTAATATGGAGAGATCTCAATTTGAAGGGCAATCAAATAGCTAAATACGTGAGTTCAGTGTCAAAGTATAATCAGGAAGCTCTGGAAATCTCAAAAAGGGTTCATGCCGAAAGACAATTAGGCAACAGAACCTCTATCAACCTTGAGAGATCAGTAGAGGAAAAATTCCCCAGGAACTATCGTCCAGGTTTTGGAGTGGCGATGGAATATCAAAAAATGGGGAACCAGCCCATCTCCCCTAAAACGCAAAGGCTCGCAGACTCGCTCAACCTAGGACTGGAGCACGCAGGTATAACTCTAGGAACTATCGTTAGTGGCCTTGACCTAAAAAAACCGCTAGACGACCTCGTAATAAATTGTCTCAAACACATTTTTTTAGAGCGGAAGGTCATCTTTTTTAGGAATCAGGCAATTAATCAAGACCAACTAGTCAGATTTGCAACATATTTTGGTGATCTTGATGCATTTCCGTTTGGGAAAGGGAATGAAAAAAATCCTTTTGTACTGGAAATCGTGCACGGAGAAAATTCCCCTGGATCCGAGAATGGCTGGCACACAGACGTTACCTGGATGGAAAATCCCTCTCTAGGCTCAGTTGCCCAATGCATAGAATTGCCGCCGTATGGGGGCGACACACTTTTTTCTGACAGTCACGCTTGTTATCTCGGCATGCCAGAGCGTTTAAGAAATGAGGTCAGAGATGTATGGGGCACAAACGATTACCGACTATTTCTAAAAAACAGTCGGTCCGGAGGGCTCTCAGAGGAATTAACTAACGATATAAAATCTAAATTCAAATTTGGGGTAGACCACCCAATTTTGCGGACACACCCTGAAACTAAAAAAACTAGTCTCTACCTTAATGGGAGCTTTTTGAGATCGGGCTCCTTGTATAATAAGAGAACCAACAAACCGTTAGGCGAAGGGAAATCAAGAGTAATCATAAAAGACTTACTGCGGCAACACGACCAGCCCGAATATTCTTACCGTTTTCGATGGGAAAAAGGTTCAATCGCCTTTTGGGATAATCGAGCCGTTCAACACTTCGCCGCCAGCGATTATTATCCCCATCAACGCGTATTAAGGAGAGTGACCATCAGCGGAGACAAACCTTATTTCGATCCAGACAGTGATCGCGCTTATATTTCTTAAATCTCCGCGGTTAGAAAACAGTTTTGACCTGCGAAAGATTTTGCGAGAGACTTTCAGAAAAAAAGGTCTATCACTATGCTTTACCCCATATTCCAGTACGCGTATTTCGTCAATGATGTCGAGGAGGCTGCCCACAAATGGCACCGTCTATACGGAGCAGGTCCCTTTGTTTTAGTGCCTCATCACAAAA
>CAJYCI010000016.1 GCA_913428515.1 uncultured Gammaproteobacteria bacterium
TTCTGGAAGATGCATGGTCTTGGAAACGATTTTTTAGTTATCGATATGATAGAAAAAAAAATTGATTTACGTCCCCAATTAATTAGAGCAATGGCGAACAGAAAAACGGGAGTAGGATTTGATCAGCTCCTAACGATCAGCGCTCCCACTAACCCTGATTCAGATTTTATGTATAGGGTATTTAATGCTGATGGTAGCGAAGCGGAACAGTGCGGTAATGGTGCTCGGTGTATCCACACCTTCGTTCGAGGAAAAGGTTTAACATCAAGAAAAGAAATTAAACTACAAACAAAAACACGGGTAATCAAATGTAGCTTAAACGAAGACGACAACATTTCCGTTGAAATAGGAGTTCCCAGTTTCACCCCCGAAGAAATACCGTTCGTCCCGTCAAAAAAAGAGGGAGACTATTACCTCATAAACATAAAAGACGACCAAATTTCTTTGGCTATAATGCCCGTAAGTGTCGGAAATCCTCACGCTGTGGTCGAAGTTGCGAATCTACAAAACTATCCAGTAGCTGAAATTGGAAAAGAGATAAGTGGCCATAAAAATTTTCCTAACGGCGCAAATGTAAGTTTTATAGAACTTGTGTCGAGAAAAAAACTTAACCTCAAAGTCTTTGAAAGAGGCGTTGGAGAAACTAGTGCCTGCGGAACCGCGGCATGCGCAGCTGTAGCGTCCGGAATAAAATTAGGGAAACTGGACTCTGAAGTTATAGTAGACCAACCAGGGGGAGGGCTGAATATTATTTGGGATAGCTTCGAAAAACCGCTAATCATGTCGGGCCCATCCATAAAAGTTTACGAAGGAATATTCACTACATGAGAGATGCTTCGGAAGAGTTAAAGGTCAGAAAATATCTTAAAGAAAATCCAGATTTTTTCGTTCACAATGAGGAGGTTTTGACTGAATTGAAAATTCCCCACCAGGAAAAGGGAACTATTTCGCTTATCGAGAAACAACTAGAGATCAGTAAAAAGAAAGAACGAGAGGCGCAACAACAAATTGTTAGGTTCTTTAAAAACGCTGAGGAGAATGCCGATATCTTCAAAAGAAGCCAGAGGTTTTTGAGGGAAGCAATTCTTGGTGATAGCCAAAACCAATTTTTCGAATCATTACACTCTGCGACTCACACCCATCTTCAGTGCGATTATTCCCTGATTATAATAGGGAGAAATGAACTAGAAATTAGTTCATCTATCTTAATGAAGAATAGAACCTCTTTGAGCAAGTATAATTTGGAGCTTTTTAAGTCAAATTCACCAATTCTGGGTCCCCTGTCTAAAAAGCAAAGACAAGAATTATTCTTTCAAAAGACTGAAAAAACTAAGTCATTTGCGGTTATTCCCATTAAAGATAATCAAAAAAAAATAGCTCTTTTTAACCTGGGTCACGAGGATCCTGAGTTCTTCTCTCACAGAAAAGAGACTTTTTTTCTAGAGTTCTTGGCAGATATGTTTTCTGTCTTAATTCCAAAAAATATTAAAACTTGAAATGAAAAGCTTAAACCCTAAGAACAGTATAACGGCATTTCTTGAATACCTCTCCATCGAAAAAAGACTGGCAAAAAATACAATCTTAAGCTACGAGCGAGATCTCGGATCTCTTGAGAGATTCATCAAAAAACAAAAGGTCAAGACAATCGAATCAGCTACTGGAACGGACATTCAGGATTTCATCTCTTACGATTTCAAAGCAGGCTTGTCACCCAGGACCATCCGGAGGAAGTCTTCTTCCATAAGATCTTTTTTTCATTTTCTTCAGAAGAGACAAACGATAAAAATTAATCCTGCAAAGAATATTAGAGTGCCGAAGACCAGATCTAATCTCCCAAGGACAATCGATCCAGACCAAATTAATAAATTACTAAAAACTTCGGGAAAAACGTTTATTGAAATACGTGATAAGACCATATTGGAGGTTTTTTACTCGTGTGGGCTTAGACTCTCCGAACTGGTGGGGCTTAACTTAATGGACGTCTCGCTGGAGAACTCGAGCTTAAAAGTTTTAGGCAAAGGAAATAAAGAACGAATTCTTCCAATAGGTGAGAAGGCGAAACAATCTTTGGTCTATTGGTTAAAATGTAGAAATCAGTTGGAAAAGGGCTGCGTCACGGCCGAAGAAGCGTTGTTTTTAAGCAATCGAGGGACAAGAATAAGCGCAAGAAATGTTCAAAAGAGGCTAGCTGCTTGGGGTTTAAAGTTAGGAGTGGCAGAAAAAATTTATCCTCATAAGATTCGGCATTCATTCGCTACTCACTTACTCGAGTCCAGCCAGGATTTGAGGGCGGTACAAGAGCTTTTAGGTCATGAAAATATAGGAACCACTCAGATCTATACTCACTTGGATTTCCAGCACCTTGCCAAAATTTACGACCAAGCTCACCCAAGGGCAAAGAGAGATAAAGGCAGATAATGTGATTAAGGTCATAGGCTTTGACCTAGACGACACTCTTTGGGATGTGATCCCAGTCATAAAGCGCGCAGAGAGAAAGTTAAGCAATTGGATAGCATCAGGATTTCCGAAAGTCAAATACGGGGAGCTTGAAATAAAGCGAGCTAGAGAAAAAATCCTTCAGGAAAAACCAGAGATAGGTTTCCAATTTACCAGAATGCGAAAAGCAATCCTAAAAGAAATCTTTGAACCTTACTTAAAAAATCCGTCAACCGCAGAAGAAATAAGCCAAAAGGGAGTAGAGGTTTTTATAAAGGCAAGAAGTGAAGTGGTTCTATTTCCTGAAGTAGAACGAACTCTTGAAGAGCTTGCAACGAAGTACGAACTAGGAATTATAACTAACGGTAACGCAGATATTAAAAACATGAAAATATCGAAGTATTTTAGTTTTTCAATCTCAGCGGAGGAAATTGGCACACCTAAACCTCAGCCAGAAATTTTTCTCGCAGCACTCAGACTGACGAAAGTTGATAGTAAGGACTTCGTATATGTGGGCGATGACCTGGTCAATGACATCGATGGAGCAAAGAATGTGGGAATGACCACGATTTGGAAAAAAAATAGCGCCCGTCAACTCAATGGTAATACAGTTCCTGATAAAGTCATTGAGCACATTGGAGCTTTACCAAGAGCCATTCAAGAAATAGTTAATGACCGACGGTTTCGATAAATTCTTTAATAGCGCTCGAATTGTTTTCCATATGAACTTTCCTAGTTGGTAAACCTTCCAGCGACTCGATAATAGGATGTGAGACTCGGACCTCGGGTAGCGCCTCTGACAGTAGTGACGGAAACTTTGCCGGATGGGCGGTAGCCAAGCTGACTAAAGGGATTTCGTGATTTCTTTTTCTCGAGCCCACATCGAGGCCAACGGCTGTATGAGGGTCAAGAATATAGCCGGTCCTATCATATGTAAGTCTCATTCTTTTTATCGTCTCTATATCGGAAACAGACGATGTGACAAATCCGTCATTATTGGCTGGGAGGTCGGATAAATCGACCTTAGCAGAACCTCTTGACTCAAAGGAATTTATAAACTGGTTGAACTTATCAATCCTTGAACGATATAGGTAAAAAAGATACCTTTCGAAATTACTAGCTACTTGTATGTCCATCGCAGGACTCGAGGTAAAGCAAACCTTGCCACGCCTATATAAACCAGTTTCAAAAAATCTATGTAGGATGTCATTTTGATTTGTTGCCAATATTAATCTCTCTATGGGCAAGCCCATTCGCTTAGCTACGTAGGCACTGAAGATATTTCCAAAATTCCCGGTTGGTACAGCCACTTGAAAAGCTCTAGGCATTCCGAGCTGAATGTATATGGAAAAATAATAAACTGTCTGAGCCAAAACCCTTGCCCAATTTACCGAGTTTACGGCTCCCAGTTTTAACTTTTCCTTAAAGGAAACATCTCTGAAAATCTCTTTGAGTAAGGACTGGCAATCATCGAAGCTGCCGTCGATGGCAATGCTATGGATATTAGGGTCCATAACAGTTGTCATTTGTTTCTCTTGCACCGAACTTGTCTTTCCTTCGGGGAACATAATAAAAACATTTATATTTTTCTTACCCTTCAAGCCAGCTATTGCTGCACTTCCCGTATCTCCGCTTGTCGCGCCTAAAACATTGATAAAGGTGTTTTGCTGATTCAGTATATGTTCAAAAACATTACCCAAAAACTGTAGAGCTATATCTTTAAAAGCCAGAGTCGGCCCGTGAAACAGTTCGAGAACGTGATCATCGCCGACCTGAACAAGAGGTGTGATTTTAGGATCGGAAAAACCAGAGTAACTTTTATCGACGATTTGTTTTAAATCTCGTTCAGCAATATCATCTATAAAAGGCTTGAAAACTTCAAAAGCTAGTTCGGAGTACGAGGCCCCTCCTAGGTCACGGATATTTCGTTCCAAGGACGGGATTTTTTCTGGGACCAAAAGACCACCGTCGGAGCCAAGCCCCATAGAGACCGCCTCACAAAATGATAAGCCTGTAACTCCTCCCCGCGTACTTAAGTACTTCAAAATAGGCCTTTATGTTTTTTCAGCCTCTAATTATCCTAAATTCATCCAATTAGAGATAGGGATTTAGCAAATTTTTAACCCTAAATTGCCTCTGAGCCCTGCTCCCCTGTTCTTATCCTAATAACATCCTCTAGAGAACTAACGAAGATTTTACCATCACCCACTTTTCCTGTATTCGCTGATTTTGAAATAGCTTCTATGACACCAGGCAAGCTTTCATCTGAGATGGCAACTTCGATCTTTATCTTGGGCAAGAAGTCCACCACGTACTCGGCTCCTCGGTATAATTCAGTGTGGCCTTTTTGACGACCGAAACCTTTCACTTCTGAGACTGTCATTCCTTGTACCGATATTTCCGATAAAGCTTCTCGGACATCATCCAATTTGAATGGTTTTATTATTGCTGTTACTAATTTCATTTTTTATCCTCGTTTTAATCTTTCTCTACCACCAAGTCTTCCTCTTGAAAAATAGCTGTTTGTGGAACACTGAGAGACGATAACAGGTTCCTAAACTAGCTTGGGGGGGCGGGTCCCATCAAAATACCTAAAAGCATTCATCATGCCAATTATTTTTTCTTTATTGAAAACAGATGTTTATAAAAAAGCCCAAGGGCACATCTTGTGCAGATTGCACGATTTTAGTGCGATCCTGCGCAAGCTGCTGCCTCATAGGCACTCATACTGTGCAGATGACTTGATTTTTTTCTTTTTAGATCAGGAACTAATTCGAAATCCAAAAATAAAGAGCACATTAAGTGTTCTCGCCCCAGCTTGCAGCATCTAACTCACTATTCCTTGTGAATTGAAATACGGAACTAGTCCCGGCTTCAACTATTGATTGCTCAGAAACCAGTGTCAGGACCGCATTTTCTTTAAACTCTGATAAATCACTGGCACCAACATTTATCATTGTCGCCTTGATTTTCTGTATAGTTGATGAAAGCGCTTCTGAAACACCGCCAACATAAGGGACGTAGGCATCTACACCCTCCTCGAACAGAAGCTCACGGGAATCAGATCCATCTGTATATCTTTCCCAGTTCTGAGCGCGCCTAGTTCCTTCACCCCAGTATGATTTAAAGACCTGACCGTTAAAAGATGTCTTAGGAGAGGGGCTCTCATCAGTCATCGCAAAATAACGACCCATCATCACGAAATCCGCTCCCATAGCCAATGCCAGAGCTATTTGGGTATCGTTTGAAAGACCACCGTCTGAGCAAACAGGAATGTATCGGCCTGTTTCTTCCAAATATGCGTCACGTCTTTTTACTACCTCTAATAGCGCCGAAGCTTGTCCTCTACCAACCCCTTTTTGCTCCCTAGTGATGCAAATAGAACCGCCACCAATACCCACCTTTACGAAATCTAGCCCTAAACCTGAAACAAGATAATCAAATCCCTCACTCGAAACGATGTTTCCACCTCCCAAAGTAATTTCTTGCCCGTATCTTTTCTTAATCCAATTCAAGCCGTCCTTCTGAAACTCAGAAAGACCGTCAGAAGAATCAAAACAAAGAACGTCCACGCCAGCTTCAATCAAAGCGGGGGCTCGAAGCTTATAATCGCGCGTATTTAAGGCAGCTCCGACACACAGGCGTTTAGAATTATCTAGTAACTCACGTGGGTGGCGCATGTGATCTTCATAATCCTTCTTAAACACGAGCGAGCTCAAATTGCCATTTTTATCTACAACCGGTAAACAGTTTTTTTTGTATTTTCTTAAAAGACTATTAGCTTCCCGAAGGCTAAGGCCCTCTTCTCCAAAAATGACATTATCTATTTTTGTCATATAGCTCTCGACAGGAGATTTCAAATTATCCTCGTGTTCCCAAAAATCTTGGTCGGTGATGATGCCCAATAGTTTGCCTGTGGCTGTTCCATCTGAAGTGACTGGGACCGTAGAGTGTCCTGTCTTTTTCATAAGAGCAACGACATCCTCTAAACTTTCTCCAACCATCGTATTTGTATCGCTAGAGACGAAGCCAGCTTTATGGGATTTTACTTGCGCTACCATATTAGCTTGGCTTTTAATGTCTTGAGAACAGTAAATAAAACCTAGCCCACCTTCTCTGGCAAGCGCTATAGCTAAATTAGAGTCGGTTACAGACTGCATAGCAGCGGAGACTATTGGGATATTTAAATCAAACCTAGTGTCACTTTCTGTAGAGCTTGATGCCATTGACGCAGCAAGGTTAATCGACTCTGAGGACTGGTTTTTTTTTGTTAATCTGGGTATCAGCAAGAATTCGCCAAACGTTCTGGAAACACCGTTCAAGATCTTAGCCATCAGCTTTCCTATTTATAGCGAAATGTCGGATTTTAAACCTTCTTCTATAAATGGCGATCATTCGACGCTATTCTCGTATCAACTGAAGATTCTGTTCTTTTGCAATCAAGAACTCTGCAACTTGAAGCATTCCAAGATTACTGTTGCCAACCATAGAACCCTCAATACGATATTTCCCATTCACTATGAGCGCTGGAACCCCTCGCGCCGCGTAGATTTTCTGCCTAGCCAAGGCTCTTTGATATTTCGCCTTGACACCAAAAGAATCATTATAGGTGCGGAGGAAATCTCCGGGATCCACGCCGTGTTCCGAAACGAATGCTGTCATTTTCTCAATTGTGTCTAGCCCTCTCCCATTATTGTGAATAGCTCTGAAAACTAGAAGATGCAATTCCGACAGCGCCCCTAAGGCCTCTAAGGTATAGTAAGTTCTAGCATACACCTTATAACCTGGAACATTCCATACCGCAGGGCTCCTGTTAAAAACGGTATCTGTTTCGAGTTTCGTTCTCCACTTCGAAATAAGGCCTTCGAATCTAAAACAGTGCGGGCAACCGTAGGAGAAGTACTCTGTAATTTCAATTTTTTTCGGGTTTTCAGTTTGTATCGGAATAGGAAGCTTTAAGTAATGTTTTCCCTCTTCATATTCTAACTCCGAGCCAAAGGAGAAGCTCGAAAGCAAGAGAAGCACAAGACTTGAGACTACTTTAACTAAACTGGAGTGCTTAATTATCAACTTATCCTCTTCTTGATTATTTTATCTGAGTCCACGAAGGTAACTTGCAACAGCTTCCATCTCGAGTTCAGTGAGATCTCTAGCTATACCTCTCATCATTTGCGAATCTCCATCATTTTTTCTTTCCCCTCTCTGGAAAGCCCTCAGCTGGGCAACTATGTATTCCTCCCACTGCCCCGCCAAGAGAGGAAAGCGAGCTGGTCCGTTGCCCGTCCCGCTTGGAGAATGGCATGAGGCGCAAGCCGCGACCTGTTTTCTTGGAATTCCTGATCTGTAGATCGATTTACCCATTTCTACTAAGTCCGATCTCGCGAAACCGAACTGTCGCTTTTTTTCTCCGTAGAATTCAGAAATAATTAAAAGATCTTTATCCGACATGTTATCCAAAAGCCCCATCATAGAGGGGATCACTCTCTTACCGTCTCTTACGTCCATTAATTGCTTGTGAAGATACTGCTTACCTTGACCTGCTAGATTAGGGAAAGTTGGAAGCAAGCTTACTCCTTCAGCACCATGACAGCTCGTGCATACCGACACTAACTCCTTCGCGTAAGGTTCTGAATGAACAGGACCAATACCGATAGCCAAAATAAATAAAACCAAAAGTCTACATTTCATTGAAAAGTGATCGCCTTTTTTGTCCTTAAAGACCCGGACGGTGCTAAAGTTGACCAATAATTATATACTCATTGAAGAAAAAATGTCCCTAAACTTCAGATCCGTTCAGTTCTTAACAAGCGCCACCAAAGTATCGGAATGCCCAACCGACTCTGGATCTGAAGTGGTCTTTTGCGGACGGTCAAACGCCGGCAAATCAAGTGCTATTAACACATTAACTGGAAATCGAAACTTAGCGAAAACGAGTAAAACTCCTGGTCGAACACAGATGATTAATTTTTTTACCGTTTCTACCGACAAACGACTCGTTGATTTACCTGGTTATGGTTACGCTAAAGTTTCGGCAGCCATCTCAGCTCGCTGGAGAGAAAACCTGGAAAACTATTTGTGCTTCAGAAACAGCTTAAAAGGCGTGATTCTTCTCATGGACGTCAGACATGCTCTAAAAAATTCAGATAAAACGATGATTAAGTGGCTTGATTCTATAGAGTTGCCCATCCACGTATTGCTAACGAAATCGGACAAATTATCAAAAAGCTCCCGGTCAACTGAGTTGAAGCGTATCCAAACAGATCTTGGGAGCAAGATTAGCTGTCAACTATTTTCATCACAGAGCCAAGATGGCATTGGAGCCTTGGAGGAATCCTTAAACCGTTGGCTTGGTTAAAAGGGAGATCTGGGACACCATTTTCTTGGGGGAGAGTGAACCAGATCTCAGACTTCGGTTAGTTTAGGGGGAATACCGAAGCAACTCCTTCATAAGATAAGACCGCGAAAGCGAGAAAAAGTTCGGTAAGGTGATAAGTAATTGGTTCTTTTTCGGAAATCAGTGAGCTTGATCCCAGTTTCTGCCGGAGCCCACGTCAACTATTAGGGGTATGGAGAGAGAAGCAGCGCTCTCCATTAAAGTGGGTAGTTTTCTAGCAACTAAATCAACCTCAGATATAGGAACCTCTAAAACGAGTTCATCATGAACCTGCATGGTGATCCCAGAGGCAAGCTGATTTTCTTCCAACCACCTATCTACTGATATCATGGCTCGTTTAATGATATCTGCTGCTGTTCCTTGCATCGGGGCGTTAATTGCTGTCCTTTCCGCAGCCTGACGCCTATGGAAATTTGATGATCGAATCTCTGATAAATACAAACGACGCCCATACAAAGTTTCAACATAGCCTGTTTCAGCTGCCTCGGCTTTTACTCTCTCCATATAAGCTAATACTCCAGGGTACCTGGAAAAATATGAATCGATATAGTCTTGGGCTTCATTTCTCAAAATATTTAGTTGCTTAGAAAGACCGAAAGCGGACATCCCGTAGATCAACCCAAAATTGATGGCTTTTGCTTTTCGTCGATGGTCTTCTAGTACCTCGTCTAAAGGAAGTTGGAATATCTCCGATGCAGTAGTCTTATGTATATCAAGACCATTTTGAAACGCCGAAATTAAACCTTCGTCTCCTGACAGATGCGCCATTATCCTTAGTTCAATTTGAGAGTAGTCGGCAGCAATTATCTTGCAGTTTTTTTTTGCAATAAAAGCTTTTCTAATTTGCCTGCCTTCGTCTGACTTTATAGGGATGTTTTGTAGATTTGGGTTCGAACTTGAGAGCCGCCCAGTAGCTGTAACTGCCTGATGATAAGATGTATGCACCCTTCCAGTCCCTTGAAATATTTGACGGGGCAACTGGTCGGTGTATGTCGACTTTAGTTTCGAAAGAGCTCTGTACTCTATAATTAATTTAGGTAACGGGTATGAATAAGCTAACTCTTGAAGCGCCGATTCAGCTGTTGATGGCTGGCCCTTCGGAGTTTTTTTCAGGATTGGCAGTTCAAGTCTATCGTAAAGGATTTGTATCAGTTGCTTTGGAGAACCTAAATTAAATTCTTCACCTGCCAGAGTATAGGCTTTCTTTTCAAGGTGATCGATCTTATCTTTTAGAGTAAAGCTTTGTTCAGTTAACAGCTTCTCATCTATCAAAACCCCCTTCCTTTCAAGCTGTGAAAGGTTTTTAACTAACGGCAATTCTATCTCTTCATAGATAGCCTTTAGCTTAGGTTCTTCTTCCAGCTTACTAGTAAAGAATTTGTGGAGTCTAAAAGTGACGTCTGCATCTTCAGCCGCGTAATCAGTGGCAATTTGAATATCAACCGAATCAAAGGTTATCTGCTTAACTCCCTTACCAGCAATATCCTCAAATGATGTTGTTGAAATTCCGAGATACTTGAGCGCCAAGTCGTCCATATTATGACGCGAGGCTACAGAGTTTAAGACGTAGGATTGCAACATTGTGTCCTCTATCCTCGCAGATACTCTTATACCGAATTTCGCTAGTACGCTTAAGTCATACTTAATATTTTGGCCAACAATTGTAAGTTCGGGATCCACTAAAAGCTTACTCAAGCGGTTAAGCACCTCGTTTCTAGATAGTTGCTTCGGGCAGTTCTCGTATTCATGGGTAAGCGGAACATAAGCAGCTTTTCCGATTTCATAACAAAAGGATATTCCAACTAAGTCTGCTTTCATGTAGTCAATATCAGTAGTTTCTGTATCTAAAGCGAAGATCCTGCTTCCCTTAAGATTTTCTAGCCATCGGTCAAGTTCTGCATAAGTGAGAATTGTTTGGTACTCTGTCGCAATGGTGGCGGGCTCTGGTTCTCCTTCAAGTAATTCTCTTTCATCGTCCTCGAGTATCTCTTCGACCCAGTTTTTGAATTCTAATTCTTTGAACACATCAAGGAGTTTCTGCCTTTCAGGCTGTCTTTTCTTAAGCGAGTCTAATGATTCTTCAAGGCTCAAGTCTTCCCGGATGGTAGCTAAATCAAAAGACATAGGAAGAAACTCTAGAGATACTCGGAGATTTTCCCCAACTTTTCCTTTTATTTCATGTGCCGAAGACGATAGGTTTTCCAAGCTGCCGTATTGCTCTAACCATTTTACTGCAGTTTTAGGGCCACACTTTGGTACGCCAGGGATGTTATCTGCAGAATCTCCGACTAGGGCAAGATAATCGATTATTTGATTTGGTCGAACACCAAACTTTTCCTTTACTCCAGCTTCATCAAGAATATTTCCCGTCATGGTGTTTAATAATGTGACATTCGGCGAAACAAGCTGAGCTAAATCCTTATCCATTGTCGAAATTAGAGTATTAAAGCTTCTCTCCGAAGCCTGAGCGGCCAATGTTCCCATGACATCGTCTGCCTCGACTCCATAGACAGACAACATAGGCAACCCCATTAGCAACACTATCTCTCGAATGATCGATATCTGGCTTCTTAAATCTTCAGGCATGGCTGGGCGATTTGCCTTATAATCGCTGTATATTTCATTTCTAAAAGTTTTCCCTTTAGCATCAAACACAACTATTACTTCACTGCCTGGATAATCAGATATTAGTTTGCGAATCATGCTGATGGTTCCTTTGATCGCTCCAGTAGGTTGTCCTTTTGAAGAGATCAGGTCCGGCAATGCATGGTAAGCTCGAAATAGATAAGATGATCCATCAACAAGCACTAAGTGGTAATCTTTTTTTACGTTCATAAAGTAATCTGGCTTATGGAGAAAATTTGAAACGCATTGTCTTTCTTTTTAAGTTAACCACATTTTTATCATTACTACTTATTTTCTCTTTAACTTGGTCAGCTACCTTTAAAGATGAGCATGGCAGAGTCGAGATTATTGAGGGAGTGAAAAAGACAAGAATCGAATATTGGAAAAGCGGTAAATTGGCCATGATCAAGATTATACCAAAAAAGGGCAAGGCTTATTATCTCGTTCCCGCTCAGGGAAAAAATCTCGCGGAAGGAATCAAGCATGAATCCAAATTATATCCCGAATGGGTAATCGTCGAATTCTGACGACTCTAGCGCATTTACGCGTACTCAAGAAAAATAGAAAAGGTCGAAATTTTTTTTTGTCAAACCAACTGACACTTTTGCTGAACCCTGCTTCCAGGGCCAGGATATCAATTTCTTCAGGGGAGTACTTGTAAGAGTTCTAAGTGTGGATTCTCTCTCCTTTACTAACGTCTATTTGAGATTTTAATTTTTTGCTCGACTTCACTGACCAAGTGCATTTGGACACACCCTAATTCTTCATTGTAGCCAGCAAGATGGGTAAATTTTGAGGGATCGAATTTTGCTGCGTACAGTTTGATCCTGTGATTTAAGATATTTAAGTTAAGTCGTGCTGTTATTCCCTCACTGTCGTTATAAGCTATATTGAGTATTTTTTTTGACTTTTTCATATCCACTCCCAATAGGAGCACTCTGCCATCACCTAAATGATTTTTTGTTTGTCGCAAAAATTCCAAAGCATTTGGCTTATTGAAATTTCCTAGACTCGAACCAAGAACACATCCCACGCGTTTTTTTCTAAGGTAAAAGGGAGTTGAAAAGCCGCCGTATAATCGACACAGATTGCCTTTATTTCAGGGGGAAAAAGTTCGATGGCAAGCCTCTTTGTTGGTCCTAGCAAGGATTCTTTAGATATATCTAGAGGCATATAAATAGATGGGTTAATTGCTCTCAAAAGCATTCTTGATTTCAGAGGTGGTCCCCTGCCAAACTCAATAAGCGCAGAGTCCTCTTCAATTAGCTCGCTGATTCCGTCACGATTATCATCGAGAATTTCAATTTCCGCTTTCGTCAAGCAGTACTCTGGTAACTCTGTGATTTTCTGAAAAAGGTCAGAGCCATTTTGATCATAAAAAAATTTCGAAGAAAGCCACTTTTCATTTACTAAAAGGCCCTCCAGCACATCTTCGGGGAGAAAAAGTGACTCTCTCGAAGACAGATCAAAAAAAGATAGATTCGGTCCGATTAATTCTTTGTTCAAAGAGAGTCCTTAGCTAATCTAATTCCAGAGAACTGCCATCGATCTCTTGGATAGAAAAAGTTTCTGTAAGTTTTTCGGAAATGATCTTGGGAAGATACGCAAGAGCCACCTCTAAGAACCAACTGACTCGACATGAATTTGCCATTGTATTCCCCCAGCGAGCCCTCAAAAGGAGAAAAACCAGGATATGGAGAATAGCTAGAGCTAGTCCACTCCCATACATCTCCAAAAAGACCAGAAAAATTGTCCTTGCCATCGCTAGTCGGATGGAAATAGCCCGAGCTTAAAAAGTTTCCAGAGACTGGCAAGTCGCTAGCAGCAAATTCCCATTCCTGCTCCGTAGGCAATCTAGCTCCTTTCCATCTCGCAAAGGCGTCTGCTTCGTAAGCGCTTACATGGCAAAGCGGTGCATCGAGATCTAATCGCCTAGGCCCCTGCAACGTGTATTCAAATAGGACATTCTCTTCTTCAAACCAATATAACGGGTATTTCCATCGGTCTTGACCGAGGCTTTTTAAGTGAGCCCATCCGTCGGACAACCACAGGTCGTGTCTTTCGTAACCGTCGTTTTGAATAAATTCCAAGAATTCTCTATTTGTTACCAAGTGACTTGAAAAATTAAAGGGGGCCAAGAATACCTTATGCCTCGGGGATTCATTATCAAATATAAAACTACTCGAACAATTAGCGCCGACCTCCGCGATTCCCCCCTTAAACTCTATCCATTTTTGAGGTAGAGCTTTGTAGACATAATGATCAGTTTTTTCGCAGTACGGAGGACGGAGAGGATTATTACCAAAATTATTTTTTATATCCGTGAGTAACAATTCTTGGTGCTGCCTCTCGTGATGGAGACCCAAGGTTACTCTGAAGGCTAGCTCCGAGTCCGAGTTAGTCTCAAGCAAATCCAGAATTCGCTCATCAATAATTTTTCGATATTCATAAACTTCGGCAACGGTCGGTCGAGAAAGATGGCCTCTGGATTCTCTAGGATAAGGCGAACCTACTCCATTGTAGTAAGAATTAAATAAATGATGATAGGCAGAATTAAATACCTGGTAGTCAGCAGAATATTTTGACAAAACAAAGGTTTCAAAAAACCAAGTCACATGCGCTAAGTGCCATTTTGGTGGGCTTACGTCAACCATCGGTTGTATTTGGTAATCTTCGATTTCTAGTGGCGAGCAAAGGGCCTCTGTCTGTGATCTAATTCGTTGGAAATCAGAAATTATCACGGGTTTTTCTAATAGGACCGACATTGCGACTTCTCTGAGAGGCGAAGCAGTGATTTTAAGATCTGCTTGGCACGCGCGCCCTCAAGCATTATCGATAAATATGACATTAGTGAGATCACGCCTAAAAAGAGTTTAATATCGTCTTGATATTTGCCGAAGTCTGTGGCGATTTAATAAAACCAACGTAGTTTCCATTTGAATCAACTAATGCTAGCGAAGCATTGTGATCCATGGTGTATGTCCCTGGCTGAGATCCAGGGATTTTTCCAAAGGCAACATTGAGTTGTTGTGCTAATTTCACAATTTCGTCAAATTCTCCCCTGTAGCCGATAAATTTTTCGTTGAAGGATGCTAGATAATTTTTTAATACCTCTAAAGAATCTCGTTCTGGATCGACCGTTACCAATATTATTCTCACTGGTACATTCAATTCGCTATAGGCTTTAGATATCGAGCTCAAAGTAGTCGGGCAGATATCTGGGCATGATGTAAAGGCAAAGAACAGAACGTTCCAGGTGCCCTTCAAACTTTCAAGATTAACAGGTTGTCCATGCTGATCTTGCATTTCGAAATCACTGATCGGACGCGGGGAATCAAAAAGGACTAGTCCTAGTTCGTTTCTCTCAGACTCGCTGAGCGGTCTAGGAATTAAAAAACTCGAAAAGAAAAGGCCAAGAACTATTGCCATAAAAGCAAAAGTTGAAAGGATCGTATTTCTTATGCCTTTATCCATCCTAATATCTAACCGGTCATATAAGTGACGGGGAAAAAGTAGTGGTCAAAAAGCAATGCGACGAACAAGGCAGCGAGGTAAAAAATCGAATAACGAAACGTATCAAAGGGGACATTTTTCCTTTCGCTAAAAATTAATAGAAGAGCCCAGAACATAAAACCTGCTCCAAGGGCTATTGCCGACGAGAGATAGAGAAGATTGCTCATTCCGATTAGGTATGGCAAAACGGAGCAAATGATTAAGATCAAAGTGTACAAAAGAATATGGAGCTTAGTATATCTTTCTCCATGCGTAACAGGCAGCATAGGAACATTCACGTCTCGATACTCTTCCTTGCGATCGATGGCTAGCGCCCAAAAGTGTGGAGGAGTCCAAGCGAATATGATCAGAACTAGGATCAATCCTCCACCGTCGATCGAACCAGTGACCGCTGTCCAACCAAATAATGGGGGAGCCGCCCCAAAAAGACCCCCTATGACAATATTTTGGGGAGTGAGTCTCTTAAGATAGATTGAATAAATAACTCCATAGCCCAGCCAAGATCCGAAGTTCAGCCAGGCAGTAAGCGGATTGATAAAAATTGCCAATATAGCGAGGCCAAATGCACCAGTTACCGTTACGAAGATAGTGCCTTGAAGCGGCTTAACTCTACCCTGAGCCATCGGTCTGTTTTTTGTCCGATCCATTCGTGCGTCAATTCTTGAATCTATTAGATGGTTAAGCGCTGCAGCAGAACCAGCAACCAACGCAATACCTAAATTGCCGAGTATAAGGACTTCCAACGGTACAAAATTTTCTGATGCGAGGAACATACCAACGAGCGAACACAACAACATAAGCAAGACGACCCTCGGTTTGCACATTTCCAAAAAATCGCGCCACGTAGCACTTTCTAACTTGCTAGAAATTGTGTGATTCACTGCTTGGTTGCCTTAATTTGAGGGCGAAATAATACCCTATACAGGCTAGTTTTCAATGGGTGGTCACCTCTTTGGGTTTTAGATATTAAAAGCATTACTTTTATCCAATGTTAGATAGTTTCAGTAAATGTTTTAAATCTTTCAACATGGGTTTACCGGCTTTATCAGTCGCGTAAAAAAGTATCACGTTCCCATTGGGATCTTTTAAAAAAAGGCCCGGTCTTCCATTAGAGATCAGAGCTAATTCAGCCACTTTTCCCGATGTGAAGTAGAGGAAATTGTCATCGACCAGAGATTTCTCGTTAGTAGACAAAGACAGACCTTGAATAACCACGTTCAGAACTCGCTCTGAGTCTTTCCCTAAGCCCTTAACAACTTGTGTGGCTAAGTAACGAAGCTGCTCGCAGTCATCAGCACACTGATCTTCAATTAAAATCAAAGCCCACGAGCCCTCTAAATCATTTGAGGTCTTCGCCTCATCGATGAAGATCGGTGGATCAATTAGTTCTCCATGATTCGTAGTAGATGATGGTAAAAGATCGGGAAAATAGAAGTATATTGTATACGCTAGGAGGAGTGGCCCAAAGCCGACAAGGCCCAGAACTAGCAGCTTGATCCTACTTTTTGACCTAGTTAGGGCTCTGGTCATCTCTTTTGATCCTAAAGGTGAATGAAACCCAAGCAATAAAAATAGCCAAACCCATCAAGAACCATTGGACCGCGTAAGCTTGGTGTTTCTCTGGCTTGGTACTACTAGTTTGCCAATTTCTTGGCAACGCCCCTTGCTCGTTCTTTTCTAACCTTATAACGAAGGGAAAGATATCCCTCATTATTTGTTTGGAAAGCTCGCCAATTTGTATACCTTGTACGATTTGAGGGAACTTAAAGTCTACTTTACTTAGATCTAAGGCATAAGGGTTTGGTTGGTCCTGATAAAGGTATCCTCGAACAATTCTCGTTGATCGATCGATCGCAGGAATCTCGATTTTTGACGAGCGAGTTTTTCCTCCAACTAAAAAGCCACGATTAACTAAAAAATTTGAACCGCTGTCATCAGAAAATAGTTGTAACAGTTCAAAACCCACAGCTCCATTTAAGGTCTTGTTGTCTAAAAGCAAGACTATTTCTTTATCAAATGATCCGTGCAAAGTAACAGGGGTCCCTGAATCCAAACCACTTTTTATAAAAGACCCCGTAAGTCCCTCGCTAGATCTGAGCTCCAGATTCTTCTCGATCAATCGAAGCTTTTCGTCTTTACGATCGAGTTGCCAAAATCCCAAGTTTAGAAAACTGAGAAAAAAAAAGAGCGAGAAAACGGTTAGTTTCCAGTTAAACCTAAATGATAAGCGTTTACGCATATGGATTAAAATATTTAGGACAAAAGTATTTATAATACGTATACAATGAACTACGAAACGTTAGAAAAATTATGTTTATTAAATCATTAATAATAATTTTATTCATTGGCAATCTGGTAGCTCTAATAGTCGCCCTCGTCGCGCTAATGAAAGATCAAGGAAAAGAGGGAGGAACGAGAACCGCGAAATTTTTGTTGGTAAGGGTTTCGCTAGCTTTAGCATTGCTGGCCGTCACGGCAATTGGTTTTTACACAGGTCAATTAGGCATTTCCGCTCCCTGGTACCAAGGACCTTCTTAATCCTCAGCTTCCTAGAACGTAAACAAATACAAAAAGACCGAGCCATACAACATCGACAAAGTGCCAGTACCATGCGGCGGCCTCAAACCCAAAGCAATCGGTTTTTGAGAAATGTCCACTTCGGGCTCTAAAGAGCATAACAATCAGCATAAATGTTCCAAGGGTAACGTGAGCCCCATGAAAGCCCGTAAGCATGAAAAAAGTGGTTCCGTAAATCCCAGAGGCTAGTGTCAAGCCCAAATCGACATAAGCATGGTAATACTCGTAACCTTGCACAAACAAGAAAACAACACCCAAAAAAATTGTGGCTAAAAGCCAATTAGTGAGTTTTTTTCTATTGCCTTCATTTATTCCGTGGTGGGCGAACGTAACTGTAAAACTAGAAGTTACGAGCAATAGCGTGTTTATCAAGGGAAGTCCCCACGGGCTTATTAGTTCTTTTGGTCCAGCAAACTTTTCTGGGTCTGGAGGGTTCATCATCGGCCAGTGGGGTTCGTAACCTCCCCATAACATATCTGAAGGCCCTCGTTCTCCAACTCCCCCAATCCAATCTACTACAAAAGTTCTTACATAGAAGAGAGCCCCGAAAAAAGCAGCGAAAAACATTACCTCTGAAAAAATAAACCAGCTCATACCCCAAACGAACGAGCGATTAAGCTGGTCGCTGTACAAATTAGAATGGTTTTCTTTAATAACTTCTGAAAACCAGAAAAACAGAGTTCCGCCCATCACCAGGCCTCCAAGAAAAAGAACAATTTCTCCGAAGCTACTATCCGTACCTGAGCTCATCTCATTAAACATATTGCCCATACCATAAACAATTAGAAAAATTCCTAGGGAGGCAAGTATGGGCAACTTGCTGCTATGGGGGACAAAATATTCTTGGTAAGTTTCTTCGTTAGACATTAATCTCTCCCAAGATTTGGCTTATCATCTAATCGCAAGCTGCACGGAACTGGTTATATCGTAAAGAGTATAAGAAAGGGTTAATAAATTAACATCCGCCGGAATGTCACGGTCCACAATGAATCGCAGCGGCATATTAAGTTCTTCGCCCTTTTCTAACTTCTGACTTTCGAAGCAGAAACATTCGGTCTTGTGCAGATAATCCGCTGCTTTGAATGGAGTAACGCTAGGTATCGCCTTTCCAACCATAGTGACGTTGGTTTCGTTACGCACAATAAAATTCGCTTCGTTCAAAATCCCAGGAACAACATGAACGGACCTCACTTCCGGACGAAAAGACCACGGCATATTTGCATTCTTATTAGTGAGGAATTGCACAGTGACTAGACGACTTTCATCAACTCCCTCTTTTCCAGTTTCTTGATATGCACCACCTGTTTTTCCATTAAAACCGGTGACCTCACAAACGATGTCATAGAGTGGCACGAGTAAAAATCCGAAGGCGAACATCCCAACGACTACCGAGACAAGCTTAAAAACTCCTCTTTTTTTCCCCTGAGCTTCTAACATCTATTCCCTATATTAACCATGGGCGTCTGCCATATCTTTTGGTGGTGTCGAAAAAGTATGATACGGAGCTGGCGAAGCTATTGTCCATTCCAGGCCTCGGGCCCCTTCCCAAACCTTTTCGGTCGCTCTTTCTCCGCCCCTTATACATTTCAAGATGATAAAGAGGAACAACAACTGACTAAAACCAAAGAGGAAGGCACCACAACTGGAAACCATGTTCCAGTCAGCGAACTGGAGCGCATAGTCGGGTATTCGTCTAGGCATCCCAGCAAGCCCTATAAAGTGCTGAGGGAAAAATGTCACATTGATCCCGATGAACGAAAGCCAAAAATGAGTCTTTCCTAAAGTCTCGTCGTACATGTTGCCAGTCCATTTAGGCAGCCAATAATAGACTGCCGCCATAATAGAAAAGATAGATCCTGGAACTAAAACATAGTGAAAATGCGCCACGACAAAATAAGTGTCATGGTATTGAAAATCTGCCGGGACTATTGAGAGCATAATTCCCGAAAATCCTCCAATAGTGAATAAAATGACAAAAGCAATTGCAAATAACATGGGTGTCTCAAAAGTCATCGAACCCTGCCACATAGTCGCGACCCAGTTAAAAACCTTAACTCCTGTGGGGACAGCTATTACCATTGTTGCATACATAAAATAGAGCTCGCCTGCTAGAGGTATCCCAACCGTGAACATATGGTGAGCCCATACGATAAACGAAAGAAATGCAATCGAGGCAGTTGCGTAAACCATGGAATCATAGCCAAACAACTTTTTTCTGGCAAAAGTTGGAATGATTGCCGAAATTATACCAAAAGCGGGCAAAATCATAATGTAGACTTCAGGATGACCAAAGAACCAAAAGACATGCTGAAAGAGTACAGGGTCACCCCCCCCAGCCGCACTGAAAAATGCTGTCCCGAAATGAATATCCATAAGCATCATGGTCACCACACCCGCTAGTACGGGCATAACTGCGATTAACAAATAGGCAGTTATGAGCCAAGTCCAAACAAACAACGGCATTTGCATCAAGGTCATTCCCGGAGCGCGCATATTCAAGATCGTTACTATGACGTTAATTGAGCCCATGATCGATGAGATTCCCATCAAATGCACCGCGAAAATAAAAAAAGTAACACTAGGCGGAGCATATTCGGTAGACAGAGGGGCGTAGAATGTCCACCCATAGTTTGGAGCACCTCCCTCCATAAGGAAGGTAGAAATTAGCATTCCAAAAGCGAAGGGAAGAATCCAAAAACTATAATTATTCATCCTTGGCAGAGCCATATCGGGGGCGCCAATCATCATTGGGACCAACCAATTTGCCAAACCAACGAAAGCGGGCATTACTGCACCGAACACCATAATCAGGCCGTGCATGGTGGTAAGCTGATTAAATACTTCCGGCTGCACTATCTGCAGACCTGGCTGGAACAGCTCCGCGCGAATCCCGAGTGCGCAAATCCCACCAACAAAAAACATCGCAAAACTGAACCAGAGATATAAAGTGCCTATATCTTTGTGGTTTGTAGTGTAAAGCCAACGGGTTATGCCTTTAGCTGGTCCATGATCGTGATGTTCGTCATGATGTTCTTCTACTACCGCGTTCATACTAATTCTCCTACTGACTCGCCATCATGACGTTGATTTCTTTCGGTTGAACTGCGTCTTGCATATCGTTTCCCCACGCATTTCGGGTATAGGTGACGACTGCCGCAATCTCAGCAGCATTTAATTGTTGGCCAAACGCTTGCATTGCTGTACCTGCTCGTCCATAGAGCAGTATATCGATATGATCAGCAATCGGTCCAACCGGGATTCCTTGCCCTACCAGCGAGGGAAACGCAGGAGGGATGCCCTGACCGTTTGACTGATGACAAGCCACGCAATTCCTTGTGTAGACTTCTTCACCTTTTACAATAAGCTCATCCATAGACCAGGCTTTTCCTACGATTTCAAAAACCTTAGCCGCTTCTTCTTGTTTTTCCAGCACCCAATTATCGTAGTCTTCTTGTTCCATGGCATGCACCACAATCGGCATGAACCCATGATCTTTTCCACACAATTCGGCGCACTGCCCTCTATAAATACCGGGCTCCTCAACTATGGCCCAGCTCTCATGGACAAAGCCTGGAATGGCGTCTTTCTTTACAGCAAAATCGGGGACCCAAAAAGAATGAATAACGTCGTTGGAAGTAATCAAAAACCTAATTCTTTTATTAATTGGCACAACTAACGGATTATCAACGTCTAAAAGGTAATTTTCGCCCTTTCCAGCACGGTTTTGTATCTCATCTTGGGGCGTTCTAAGCGCACTGATAAACTGAATCTCTTTCGCAGGATCGTCATTTAAATAGGTGTATTGCCATTTCCACTGATAACCTCTGACCTCAACATCTAAGTCTGGCTTACCTGGCTCATACATTTCTCTCAATGTGCTTGTTGCTGGCACAGCCATTCCCATGAGGATGATTATAGGAACGATTGTCCAAGCTACTTCTAACTTCGTGCTCTCATGGAAAGAAGCGGGCTTTACACCCAACGACTTCCTATGCAAGAACATGGATAGAATCATTGCTCCAAAAACAACGGTTCCTATGCCACAGCAAATATAGAAAATTAGCATGTGGAGATCATAAACCTCTCTACTTATTTCCGTTACGCCTTTCCTTAGGTTCCAGAAGGAAAAATCGGCCGATACCGTCTGGCAGAAAAGTAGCATTGGCATCAACGAGTAACGCCTCAGCTGCTTTAAAATATTCATTTAGGAAACTCCATTTAATGACGGCACGCCTATGTTGTTATAAAGCGACGTCGCCTTCGTTTTCAAACCTAACCTGATGGTTTTCAGGCACGGAGTATAACAGTGTACAAGCCAGTACCTCAAATATATCCAGGGGGACATTGGCTAGCAAATTGCTGAACAACGATGGGAAATCCTGTCTAATCAATGTCCTGAAGTTTGATTGGAGCCCACTCTTGAA
>CAJYCI010000017.1 GCA_913428515.1 uncultured Gammaproteobacteria bacterium
CAGATGTCATGGAATTTGAAATGGAATATTTGTACAACGATGGAACATATTGGCACTTCATGAAGACAGACGGCAGTTTTGAGCAAGTAGCGAGCGATAAAGCTGCACTTGACGGTAGTGAAGTCTGGTTAAACGAGACAGACGAAGCAACAGTCACTCTATGGAATGACAATCCTATTCTGGTGACCCCGCCTAATTTCGTCGAGCTTACTGTAGTAGAGACGGATCCTGGCCTTAAAGGAGACACAGCAAGTGGTGGATCGAAACCAGCGACCTTAAAAACTGGAGCTGTCATAAAAGTTCCGCTTTTCGTAAACATTGGCGACGTTCTTCGTGTTGATACTCGAACAGGTGAATATCAAGGTAGAGTTAAGCAATAGTTTTCGAAAGTGATTGGGAGAAATGCTTTTGGATCTTTTATTTCGTTCAGAGATTTTAAAGGCTATTAGGAAATATTTTTACACCACCTCTGTCATCGAAGTTGTCACCCCAGTGATTCAAAAATTTGCTTCGAGCGAGGTTTTTATTGAGAGTATTGAAGTAAAAAACTACGGTTATTTGCATACTTCGCCCGAGCACGCGATGAAGCATTTACTTTCTAAATATAAAGATTCAATTTTTCAGATATGTCCCGTTTTTCGTTCGAATGAAATTGGTTCTTTTCACAAGGAAGAGTTTCAGATGCTTGAGTGGTATAGGAGCTCTTTTGATCTAATGAAATTGGTTGAAGACACTGAAAAACTTTTAAGATTTGTCTTGAAGGAAATTGCCGATGACTTTGATTGCGTTTATCCACGTTTCTTTTTTGAAAAGATTTCCTATAAATCTCTGTTTTCCAGAGCTTTTTCTGAAAACCCCCACACTGTTTCGATAGAGAAGCTTTCCCAGATATCCGAGTCGCTCAATATATCGAGCGTGAGTTACTCGCGCTCAGAGTACCTTGATTTACTTTTTGCTTTAAAAATTCAGCCTCAAATCATTGCTCCAACTTTTGTTTTAGATTATCCGGTATGTCAAGCTGCCCAAGCTGAGATTTCTTTAAATGATGAAAGTGAAAAGGTAGCGAATAGATTTGAACTTTTCATCGAGGGCGTGGAGTTGGCAAATGCATATCAGGAATTAAGAGATCCCGATGAGTTGCTCACTCGTTTTAATGATAATAATATAATTCGACGGCTTCATGGGAAGAGAGAGATAACAGCTGATCATCAGCTGCTCAAGTCCTTGCCTTTAATGCCGGCTTGTGCCGGCGCGTCTCTAGGTATTGACAGATTAATGAAGATCATTTCTGGCAGCCCCGATATTAGTAAATTCTACGATATTGATTGACCATAAAACGCTTTTCCATGCTTTTTTAGTGTAAAGTCGAGACGATTTGAGAGAAGCATAATTACCGTTGATCCCATTTCAAACAAACCTATTTCGTCTCCTTTATTTAAACAGTAATTCAGTTTCTCTCTCTTATAAACCCTCGGTTCAAATGCGGCTTTGCGCCAAAAGGGTTTAATACCAGCGACTATAGCTGCTCCCACCATTATAATTATCATGCGTCCCCCATCTATTTCGAAATTGAAAACGAGACGCTCATTTTTTGCGTACAGGCCTGGTATTTCTGCGACTGTTTTAGGATTTACAGAGAAAAGCTCTCCTGGAATATAATTGGCCGATGTAAGTCTTCCGTTGATTGGCATGTGAACGCGATGATAATCACTTGGTGCAAGATAAACTGTTAAATGTGACCCTTTGGAAAAATGCTCTAGGCCACTTTGCCCAACGAGATCCCCAACAGAAAAATGGTGCCCCTTGGCCTCTAGTCTTAGATTTTCACGTATTTCGCCATAGTCAGCAATTAAACCGTCACAGGGAAGACATAGACCCGAAGAAACAGGACGACAATCCGGCTTAAGCTCTCTGCTGAAAAAGTCGTTAAAAGTTTTATATTCTTCCTTTGTATTTTTTGCTTCTGAAAGATCTACCTTGTAAAACGAACAAAAAATCGAAATCAAAAATCTTTTAATAAAGACTATCTCACTTTTGCAAAGTATCCCGATTATTCGGCTTAGACTATGTTTAGGTATAATTTTTTGAAAAATTCCGTTCATAAATTATGGGAAAGCAGTTCTCCAACTAGCCTGTTTTTAAGGTACCATATTAGGCGAGAAAAATCGCCGAGGTTCTTATGATATTGTCCTCAGAAATGAGAGAGAAAAACCTAGTGTGGATTGACCTTGAGATGACGGGTCTTGATCCTAAGAGGGATAAGATTCTAGAAATTGCTACTTTAGTAACCGACTCAGATCTTAATATCCTCATGGAAGCCCCAACTTTTTTTATTTCACAATCTGAAGCGATTATTGAGAATATGGATGAATGGAATTCAAAGCATCATTCAGACTCTGGATTGCTTGATCTAATGCGATCAAAGGGTGTTGATGAGGAATTCGCTGAGGATAAGGTTATCGAGGCGATTTCTCCTTACATTAATCCTGGAGTTTCTCCTCTTTGTGGCAATAGTATTTGGCAAGATCGGAGGTTTTTAGAGAAGTATATGCCAAAGTTAAACGAGGCTTTTCATTACAGAAACGTGGATGTAAGCTCGATCAAAGAACTAGTTCGGAGATGGTCTCCTGAAATCGCTAACGAGCTAAAAAAGACTGGAGCGCATAGAGCACTTGAAGATATAAAAGAATCGATAATGGAGCTTAGATACTACCGAGATAATTGCTTTAAATTGCTTCCTTAGCATGCTGGCTAAGCGCCCAGTTAATATGTTCGTCTACCAAGCTTGACAGGCCTTTTTTCTGCAAAAGAATTTTTGTGATCGTTGAATTCTTTTCGGCATTCCCTAAAGCAACTGCGATGTTTCTCAGCCACCCGTGATATCCAGCGCGCCTGATAGCTGAACCTGAAGTTTTTTTCTTGAACTCCTCCTCGCTCCAAACAAAAAGTTTTTCGAGTTCCACGTTCTCCAGACCGTGGCGGGGTTTAAAATCGTTTTCCAAGTTGTGTTTTGCATAACGATTCCAAGGGCAAACAATTTGACAATCATCGCAGCCGAAGATTCGATTACCTAGGGGTTTACGATACTCATCTGGAATAGCTCCGCGATTCTCAATGGTCAGATAAGAAATACATCTTTTCGCATCCAAAGTGTAAGGGCCTAGAATGGCTTGGGTAGGACAGATCTTAATGCAGGCCCGACATTTTCCGCACAGGTTAGGTTGCTCTTTACCTTTTTCTGCTAGCGGAAGGTTTGTCAGAATTTCTCCTAAGAAGAAATATGATCCTGAAGTTTTGTTAATTAACAGCGTGTTCTTGCCAATCCAACCTAATCCAGCTTTTTCGGCGACAGCTTTTTCTAGGAGCGGAGCACTATCTGTGATTAAACGAGATTCAAATCCAAAAAATCTTTTTTCTTCACAATAAAGCTTAATCTTTTGCTCTAATAATTTTAGTTTGGTTCTTACTGTTCGATGATAATCTCTTCCCTGCGCATATTTTGATATGAATCCCTTGGAACGGTTTTTTAGAATTGTTTTCGATGCTGGTTCTTTCTCAAGATAGTTTATTCGCACAGAAATTATTGATTTCGTTCCTGGTTTTAGGCTATCTGGCGTCCAACGCATGTCTCCGTGTTTAGCCATGTATTTCATCTCTGCGTTCAAGCCGGCTTTTAGCCAGTTTTGGAGTCTTTTACCATGGTCGTCGAGTTTTGTGTCTGAGAACCCTACTTGGCAAAAGCCCACTTGCTCAGCCCATCCATGAATTTTTTCTCGTAATTCTTTTATTTCTAAGTTTCCCATAAACCAAGTTTATCGGTTAGCTTGAGGTATAATCTACCCTCTAAATATCTTTTGTGTTCTGAATGAGAAAAATTTACTCAGCAAATCAAGTTAAAGAACTCGATGAATTAGCGATTTCCGAACAACAGATTACAAGCTTTTCGTTAATTAAGAAGGCAGCATTAGTTGCTCGAGATTTATTACTCCAACGATGGTCAGAAGTTAAGGAAGTTGGAATAGTTTGTGGGACAGGAAATAACGGAGCTGATGGGTTTGTTTTGGGCGCGTTGCTGGCAGATCGCGGAATTCAAGTCACTATTAATTCCTCAGCTGCATCCTTAAAAAAAAATTCTGAGGCTGAAATTTCGTCAAGGCTCTGCTTTGAGCGCAATATTAAGATGACCAATATAGATGAAACCTTGGAAAATTCTGAGCTCATTGTGGATGCGCTTTTAGGCACAGGGCTTTCGAGGGATGTTGAAGGAAAATATCTTGAAGTTGTTAGAAAAGTAAATCAAAGCAATAAACCTGTTTTAGCAATCGATGTCCCCTCGGGGTTATGCTCAGACACTGGGAGAAAAAGAGGGGGCTGTGTCAAGGCAAATATAACCATTACTTTTATAGGAGAGAAGGTTGGATTGTATACAGCAGACGGCCCTACCTTCGCTGGAGAAGTAATATTTAATAACTTGGAAGCGCCAACGAGTATCTACTCAAAAGTCAAATACACGGCGAAGATGCTAGAATTAAAGTCGCAGAAATTAAAGGTGCCGACAAGAAAGGCCAACTCCCATAAGGGATCTCACGGACATGTATTGGTTGTCGGCGGAGACGAGGGAATGGGAGGAGCAGCTATCATGGCGGCTGAGGCTGCTTTGTATTCAGGCGCGGGCTTAGTTTCGCTTTTAACTCATCCTACCAATATTGCAGCAGCCCTTAGCAGAAGGCCTGAAATTATGGTTAAAGGCATGACCAAATCACTAGATTTAAATCGTATGCTCCAAGTCGCAAGTTCGGTCGTATTGGGGCCTGGGTTAGGCACCGGGAAATGGGGAGTGGAGCTCTACCGTAAAATAATAAAAGTAAATAAACCGCTGGTATTAGACGCTGACGGCCTTAATTGTCTTGCGTCTGATCGGCATGCTCGAGATAACTGGATTTTGACTCCACACCCTGGCGAGGGAAAAAGGCTTTTAGAAAAAGATTGTCAAGCGGACCGAATAAATTCTGTAATTGAGTTGTCAAGATATTATCGTGCAACACTGGTTTTGAAAGGAGCTGGAACTTTAATATCTAATCAGGCGGGCGAAGTGGAATTGTGTCCTTACGGGAATTCAGGGATGTCCGTTGGAGGAATGGGGGACATCCTTTCTGGAGTCATTGGAGCACTTATAGCTCAGGGGATTACTAACTTTGAATCTGCAAAGCTCGGTGTTGTATTGCACTCATTTGCGGCTGATGAAATTGTGCGAAGACAGGGTAAGCTTGGCCTGCTTGCAACCGATTTGCTGCCTGAAATACGGAGGTTGTTAAACAGTTGATTGTGTATTCGACCAATTCCGAAGCTGAGACAGTGGAATTTGGTAAGTTTCTTGGAAAGAGCATTCGCCCCTTTTTTTCGGAAGGGGTTATCGTGTTTTTAAATGGAGAGTTAGGCGCCGGTAAAACCACCCTTTGTAGGGGGGTGCTCAGAGATTTTAATTATTTAGGAGCGGTCAAAAGTCCCACTTATACACTGGTTGAACCCTATCAAATCGACCTTGGTTGCATCAATCATTTTGATTTTTTCAGAATCGAGCATCCAGATGAGTTAGATTACATTGGCATAGAAGAATATTTCTCAGAAGACACATTGTCTCTAATCGAGTGGCCTGATATCGGTAAAGGTATTTTACCTAAGAATGATTTAGCGATCTCAGTTGATTTCCACGATGGAAAACGGGTTATACAGATGAAACCTAATTCAGATCTAGGAGAAAAGGTGTGCTCGAAGGTGAAGAGAATTGCGTAGGAGTTTGCTTGTCCTTTTTTCTTGCTTTCTCTTGTCTTTTGGCTGCTATGCAGACAAGGTTGTAATTGAAGAGATAAGGCTTTGGTCCGATCCGGAAAAGACAAGGTTTGTGTTTGACCTTTCAGGCCCTCCCGACTATCGAGCTTTTTCTGTATCTAATCCTTACAGATATGTGGTGGACATTAAGAACTCTGATTTTGAAAAAAATTTAAAACTACCGGCCTTAAAAGAGTCTCCTGTCTCAAAAATAAGAAAAGCTAAAAAAGACAATAACACTAACGTCCGTATTGTCTTCGATCTTAATACCAGGGTCACTCCCAAGAGCTTTGTGCTTACCCCGTTCAATCAGCACGGAAATAGACTAGTCGTAGATTTATATAAATTTCAGAGGAAGGGAGAAGAGAAAATAAAAGTTGCTGTCAAAGAGCCGTCGAACAATTTTAGGGATGCGATCATAGCAATTGATGCCGGCCACGGCGGGGAGGATCCAGGCGCTATAGGGCCCAGGAACGAGCTAGAAAAAAACGTTGTACTGTCGATTGCAAAAAAATTGGCGAAGCTTGTGAATGATGAGCCCGGTTTTCGGTCGAAGTTGATTCGCAAAGGTGATTACTATGTTGGACTTCGCAAGAGAATCAAAATCGCGCGAGAAAATAAAGCGGATATTCTTCTGTCTTTACATGCAGATGCATTTAAAACAGCTAACGTTAGAGGCGCATCCGTATTTGCTATTTCTGATAGAGGGTCGACAAGCGAAGAGGCAAAATGGTTAGCTGAGAATCAAAATCAAACTGATTTGATCGGAGGCATGGGCGAGTATGTCAAAATTGACACAAAATCAGAACCCCTAGTGCGAAATGTGCTTTTAGATCTTGCATTTGGATATAGTCAGAGGGAGAGTCTTGAGCTGGGAGCTCAAGTTTTAAAGGAGCTGAAAACAGTTACTAAGCTTCATAAGGAAAAGGTAGAGCAAGCGGGGTTTATGGTTCTGAAAGCTCCTGAAGTCCCAAGCATATTGGTTGAGGTAGGCTTTATTTCAAATCCCAAAGAGGCTCATAATTTATCTGACGCTGGGTATCAGATAAAGATCGCAAGATCGATCTTTGGTGGAGTAAAGAATTACATCTATGACAGACCGCCTGATGGCTCTTATGTTGCTTGGCTTAAAGAAGGGCCCAGGGACTTGCGGGTTCATGTTATAGAGCGGGGGGATACGCTTTCAGAATTATCGCTTCGATACAGCGTTAGCTTAGAGGCGCTTAAGAAATATAACAGTGTAAGGGGCGACACTATTAAAATCGGACAAAAACTTATGATTCCCGCGAGTTAAACTAATGAATAAAGAAATTTTTGAGACAAAAATACGTCAGCTCTCGAGAGAAACGTACAACCTCATTTCTGCAGGTGAAATTGTTGATCGACCATGTTCAGTGCTAAAAGAATTAATTGAAAACTCGTTAGACGCTGGAGCCTCAAGGATCGATATTGAAGTAGAATCTGGTGGGAAGCATCTTTTGCGCGTTAGGGACAATGGTGAAGGCATAAATCGCGAGGATTTGCGTTTAGCTCTTGCCAGCCATGCGACAAGTAAAATTAGAAACCATGATGATCTGTTATCAGTAAGAACGCTAGGCTTTCGAGGAGAGGCGCTCGCTAGCATTTCCGCCGTTTCTCGATTTGCTCTTACTAGTAACGTGCATGAGGAGCCGACTGAAGGCTTCTCTGTAAAAATTAACCAGGTCGCCAAGAACGAGCTCTTTATAGAGCCCAGTCCTCATTACAGAGGCACCACCGTAGAGGTCCGAGACCTTTTTTTTAATACCCCTGCTAGGAAGAAATTTCTGCGTACTGATCGTACCGAATTTCAGAAGTTAGAAGAAGTTATTCGGAGGTTGGCTTTAGCAAGCCCGTTCGTTAGTTTTTCATTATTCCACAACGGGAAAATTGTTCGAGACTTCCCTAAAGGCAATTCTATCGATCGAATTGCGATCGTGTTCGGAGGCAGTTTTCAGAGTAACTGCATAGAGATCGAAGAAGATCGTTCTGAGATGAGGACTAGAGGCTGGATTGGGCTGCCAACCTTCACGAGAGGTCAACCCGATCAGCAGTTCATTTTTATTAACGGCCGATTTGTTCGTGACAAAATGCTTAACCATGCCATTCGCCAGGGATACTCTGATGTGATTTACCAAGGTAGAAATCCAGTCTTCGCAATTTTTTTAGATATTGATCCAGAATTAGTAGATGTAAATGTCCACCCATCAAAAAACGAGGTTCGTTTTAGGAATTCTCGAGATACTCATTCTTTCCTTAAATACTCCGTCTCCAAAGCTATAGAGGGAATAAGCGTAAGAGAAACACTCTCTCGCGGTTTTCCAGGCCGTATAACAAGCCCGAGCTCTTTTCCCACGCAGTTTGATTTTGGTCGAGTTAATAGTTGGCAGGGCCCAAGAGAGGATCGAGGTACTGCTCACCAGGAAAACGAGTTAGTTAAAGGTGTTGGTGTTTTAGGGTCGGAGCCTCTTGGTTATGCGATTGGTCAAATTCATGGGATTTATATCTTGAGTCAAACGGCAAAAGGCATAGTCATAGTCGACACTCATGCTGCTCATGAAAGAATCACTTATGAGCGAATGAAAAAATCTTTCGTTGAAGATCGAGTAAAGAGTCAGCCATTGCTTGTTCCGCACTCCATCCCAGTTACTGAAGCCGAAGCTAACTTAGTAGAAGATATCTCCCCAGAGCTCCAGAAACTTGGTTTATCTATTCGAAGAAACGGTCCTGGATCTGTTTCGGTTGAGGCTATTCCTGCAATGCTATCAAAGACTAATGTCGAGCAGCTCGTGAAAGATCTTTTTAGCGAAATAATAGAATTCGAAAGCTCAAAAATAATAGAAGAGTATCAAGATGAGGTGCTTTCTAGCATGGCCTGCCATTTTTCGATAAGGGCAAATAGATCCTTAACAATTTCTGAAATGAACGCTTTACTGAGAGACATTGAAGAAACGGAGAGGTCCGGTCAATGTAATCATGGCAGACCAACTTGGCATCATATTACTCTTGACGAACTTGACACCATGTTTCTGAGGGGCCGCTAGCTTATATGGATGCCTTAGTTATTACTGGTCCTACAGCCAGCGGCAAAAGTGAACTGTCTTTCAAACTTGCGGAGCTATTAAATGGCGAGATTATAAGCGCCGATTCTGCTCAAGTTTATAGAGGGCTTGATATTGGAACAGCTAAGCCTGGGAGAATTATTCAAGATAAGTTAAAACACCACCTACTAGATATTAGAGATCCCAGTGAAATCTATACTGTCGCCGATTTCCGAAACGATACTTTGCGAATTATCTCTGAAATAAAGGGTAGAGGTAAAGTGCCTATTATTTCTGGGGGTACTATGCTTTATCTAAAAGCTCTAAGGGAAGGATTAGCAGATTTGCCAGCGGCTAATCCTTCTGTTCGAGAAAGTATCGAATTAGATGCAAAAAAACGTGGTTGGGCAAAACTCCACTCAGAGTTGAGGACCATTGATCCGATTTCAGCAGACAGAATAAAGCCGAATGATTCTCATCGTCTGCAGAGGGCCTTAGAGGTTTATCAATTAACTGGTACCGCCTTGTCGGAGCATTTGCTTAAAGCAAATGCCGCTTGTCCTCCAAAGCTTTTTGAGATTGCAATCTTTCCGGGGGATAGAGAGCAACTGCATAAAAACATAGAACAAAGATTCAAAAAGATGCTCGATAAAGGATTTGTTGAAGAGGTTCTTCGGTTAAAGAAAAGGGATGATCTTACCGCGGATCTGCCAGCGTTAAAATCTGTAGGTTATAGGCAAATTTGGCACTATTTGAATAATAGGTTTGATAGGGAGACCATGGTTGGCAGAGTTCTAGCGGCCACTAGGCAGCTAGCCAAAAGACAGTTCACTTGGCTCAGAGGATTTAAAAACATCAGGTTTGTGGAGAATCCGGACGCTAATCTAATCCTCAAGATGCTTCCCGAGGAAAAAATCTAGGAAAAAATATTTTAAGAAGGAAAATCTTTTTCTCAAAAAGAGGACATAATCATTCTTATTTGAGAAGATAGCGTAGGGGGTGCACTGGCGTTCAGTAATATCAGGAGAAAAAAATGTCTAAAGGGCAATCTTTACAAGAGCCTTTTTTAAATGCGTTGCGAAAGGATCGGGTACCCGTTTCAATTTTTTTAGTCAATGGAATAAAATTACAGGGGCAAATCGAATCTTTTGATCAATTTGTCATCGTGTTGCGTGACTCGGTTAATCAAATGATCTACAAATCGGCTATTTCAACAGTAGTCCCATCACGGGCAGTTAAAATTGTTGCCGAGGATAGCGATTAATATTGTTATTTGAGCGCCCCCGTGATCGATCTTCTAGTGCAATAATCGTTCATTCAAGCCCCAGTCTCATCGCTGAAGATCAAAGTGAGTTTAAAGAGTTGGTCCTCTCGGCCGGATTTCGACCTGTTTTGGAGTTGCATAACAATAGAAAGTTTGCGGAACCAAAATTTTTTCTCGGAAAAGGGAAAGTTGATGAAATAAAGGCTTGTTTGGAGCAAACAAAAGCCGATCTGGTAGTCCTAGAAGATTCACTAAGTGCAAGCCAGGAGAGAAATCTCGAGCGATTTTTAAAAAGGAAAGTTATTGATCGCAAAGGACTCATACTAGATATTTTTGCAAAGAGAGCAAGGACTCATGAAGGAAAATTGCAGGTAGAGTTGGCTAAGCTTAAACACGAGTCTACTAGGCTCGTAGGCGGTTGGACGCACCTTGACCGTCAACGAAGGGGGTATGGAAATGCGGCTATATCGGGCTCAGGTTTGGGGGGAGTTGGAGAAACACAATTAGAAGCAGATCAAAGAATCATCGGTTCTAGGATTAAAAGACTCTCACGGCAATTAGATAAGATTATTTCTCAACGAAGACAAAATCGCCGTTTCAGAGCCAAGTCCGGAATAAAGCTCATTGCTTTAGTGGGTTACACCAATGCGGGTAAATCCTCGCTCTTCAATATGCTTTGCGACCAATCAGTTTTTGCCAAAAATCAATTATTCGCTACTCTTGACACCACAATACGGAGAATAAGTTTGCCATTTGTTGGAGACTCTTTGTTGGTGGATACAGTCGGGTTTATCCATTCTTTACCTCCAGAGCTTGTCGCAGCTTTTAAAGCGACGCTCGAGGAGCTTAACAACGCGGATCTGCTCATTCATGTTGTAGATGCCCATGGCTCCGAAAAAAAACAAAAGATAGATGATGTGAATTCTATACTTCACGATCTAAATGCTTCTGAGATCCCGCAGTTAATGGTTTACAACAAAAGAGATCTCGAAAATAAGCCTTACAAAACTTGGAGAAACGGTGTTGGAAGAGTGGACAAAGTTTTGATTTCGAGTCTGAACGGTTTAGATAAAGAAAATCTGCTTAACGTTATTGCTGAGAGACTCTCAGATAAGTTAGTCATTCGAAAGTTTCGATTCTTGCCGCGCCAAGGCAAGGAAAAGTCTGATTTGTATCGCTTTTCATCGGTGCTGGAGGAGATTTTCCTTGACGATGGGTCATGTGAATTAGTTGTCAAAGGGGATGCAAAACTATTATCTAGATTTGCTGACAAATCGCTAGGAGCATCGAAATTTCTATAAAAGAACTCGATGGAGTAAGACTTTGACATTTAAAAGTGGGAGAATGTGATGAAAGAGTTTGGAGATTGAAGATGGCGTGGAATGAACCAGGTGGAGGAAGCAGTGGAGATAAAGATCCATGGGGCAATCGTAAAAACGATGGGCCTCCAGACTTAGATGAAGCGTTCAAAAAATTGCGAAACAATCTTACGCAGTTATTTGGCCAGGGCGGAAACAGCGGAAAAGGTGGAGGGTCTGGTGTCCTCGGTGGGCTAAATAAAACGATCTTCTCATTGCTGTTGGTCGCAGCAATCCTCATATACGTTGTTCTCGGCGTCTATACCGTGGATCAGCAGGAGCGCGGAGTCGTCCTTAGGTTCGGTAAGAAAATTGAATCTATAGTTCTGCCGGGCCTCCATTGGAACCCTCCCTTAATTGATAGGGTCTTGATAGAAAATGTTACTAGAGTGAGATCTAGGCCACACGACTCAGAAATGATAACTGAAGATGAGAACATAGTTAAAGTTAAGATGACGGTTCAATATGTGATAGATAACGTAATTGATTATAAATTAAACGTTCGCGATCCAGATAAAAGCCTATTTCAAGCCACTGAAAGCGCTTTGAGGCATGTCGTTGGTAGTATGGAACTTTCTCGGATTTTGACTGAGGGCAGGGCTGTATTAGCTCAAGATGTAAAGGCAAGGATTCAATCGTACATGAATGATTATGGAACAGGAATCAGAGTGACCACGGTAAACATAGATGAAACGGCACCGCCAGATGCTGTGAGGGCAGCTTTTGACGATGTCATAAAAGCCAGAGAAGATGAAGTTCGGCTGAGAAATGAAGCGGACGCCTACGCCAACCAAATAGTCCCTGAGGCTAGAGGTGAGGCGCAAAGATTGCTCGAACAGGCAAGTGGTTACAAAGAATCCGTCATCGCCCAATCTAGAGGTGAAGCTGAGCGTTTCAATAAAGTGTATGCGGAATATGCGCTAGCGCCAAGCGTCACTAAATCTAGAATGTACATAGACACTATCGAGAGCGTCATGTCCAATTCGACAAAAGTGATGATAGACGTGGATGGTGGGAATAATCTGCTTTACTTGCCGCTTGATAAAATTATGCAACAACGACAGGAAGATTCATCTTCAAACGGGGCTACAAGAAGTAATCAGTCCGGTTCTGGAGATTTTGATAGCTCAAGGAACACTAGGAGGGATAGAAGATGATTAATGGAACTTCGCTCGCAGGTATTTTTCTCTTGGCAATATTGTCGTTCTTGGGCGCAAACGCCATTTTTGTCGTTTCTGAATTTGAAAGAGCAGTTCTTCTCGAATTTGGTAAAGTGGTGCGGTCCGATATCAAAGCAGGTCTTCACTTCAAGTTACCGATAATCAATGAGGTTAGAAAATTTGATGCGAGAATCCTGACGTCTGATGCTCCTGCGGAAAGATACTTAACGCTGGAGAAGAAAGCGGTGATTGTGGATTCGTTCGCTAAATTCAGGGTCGAAAATGTCCAAACATTTTATACTTCTACTTCCGGAGATGAGCGCCGCGCGGAAGACCTTTTAAAAGAAAGGATTAATGATGGTTTGAGAAATGAGATAGGTAAACGTTCGCTTTATGAGGTTATTTCAGGGGAGCGGGATGAATTGATGCAGGTTTTGCGTGACAACCTAAACAAAGTTGCGAGCGATGAGTTGGGCGTAACTGTAATTGATGTCCGAGTCAAACGCATTGATCTTCCTTCTGATGTCAGTCAGTCTGTTTACGACCGAATGAATACAGAGAGAGATATTGAAGCAAGAGAGCATCGCGCTAAGGGCCAGGAATTAGCGCTGGGAATTCGAGCGGATGCAGAAAAGCAAAGAGAAGTCATATTGGCAGAAGCATACAGCGAGGCCGAAGAGACACGCGGAGAAGGAGATGCCTTAGCTGCCTCAATTTATGCCTCCGCTTTCCAAAAAGATGAAAAGTTTTACGAGTTTTATAGAAGCATGTCAGCTTACAGAAAAACTTTTTCAAATAAAGGAGACGTTCTTCTGATTCAGCCAGACAGCGACTTCTTTAAATACATGAATAGTAATTCTCTCAAATAGAGTCAGATCTGTGGGCGATGCTAAGGTCCCAGTTTTTGCACTGTGGGCTGTCTCTATAATTTTTATGCGGATTATCTGTGTGGACTGAATTAGGCACTGCTTTCTGCTTGCTCTTAGTTGTTGAGGGGATCATTCCTTTTCTGTCCCCAAGTAGATGGAGGAAAGCGGCGGACAGTTTGGCTAATTTGAAAGATAGTCAGATGCGATTAATCGGTTTCTTCAGTATGATCGTTGGAACGTCTCTTTTGTATTTCATTAGGTGACTCGGAGAAAACCCATGAATATAGAGCGATGGCTTTTGCCAGAAGGCTCAGAGGATCTTTTGCCTCCCCAAGCAGAGAGAGTAGAGAGGGTTAGAAGACAACTCTTAGATATCTTCGAATTGTGGGGCTATGAATATGTCATCCCTCCCATGTTTGAATATCTCGAATCGCTCTTGACAGGAGCTGGTGAAGAACTCGATTTACTTACCTTCAAGGCCTTAGATCTTTTGTCTGGAAGGACCGTCGGATTTCGTGCTGATATCACCCCGCAAGTTGCGCGAATTGACGCGCATAGTTTGGGTAGGCCCGGAGTTCAGAGGCTTTGTTACGTGGGGACGGCCGTGAGAACGGAGCCAGCTTCAATTTTTTCAGGGCGAAACCCTATAAGCGCGGGAGCTGAGTTATATGGTGATGCGAGCGAACGTGCAGACGCAGAAATTGTTAGCCTGATGGTTGAATCTTTAAAGGCGCTAGGACTTATTTCTATTCATTTAAACTTAGGTAATGTTGGTATATTTCGAGAGATTATTGATCGTCTTAATATACAAGGGGTAGAAAGGGATCTTATTTTCAAGGCAGTTCAAAAAAAATCTGTCATAGATCTTGAAGAAATTTGTCAAAAATGTGGTTTATTGAAGAAAGATACTCATATTATAAAAGGACTACCCGGTCTTTGCGGTAATTCAGAGGTATTGCCGGCGGCTCGAAATCTATTTCAGGCTTACCCCGACATCTTAAATAGGATTGAAAGCTTAGAGAAGTTACAGTCAATTGTTACGCAAAGATATCCGGATATAGAAATATATTTTGATCTTAGTGAATTAAGAGGGTTTAGTTATCACACGGGCATTGTTTTCTCAGCTAATTTGGATGGGAGTTCTCTGCCTTTGGCTCAAGGCGGACGGTATGATTATGTAGGTGAAGTCTTTGGCAGAAATGCTCGTGAGGCAACTGGTTTTTCAATAGACGTAGTCAATCTAGCCAAAGAAAGCACTGAGCAAAAAGCTAAAAAAGAATCAGTGTTAGTAATAGATTGTGGAAAAAATTCTGATAAAAACCTTTGGAAAAAGATTAAAAAGTTGAGAGAAAAAGGGTTTGTCGTTTCAGAGTCTGGACTCACGAATGAGCATGATTGGGTGCTCGATTATTGCAACGGTGATTGGCAAATGATTCCTTCCAGGAAGATAGATGAATAAAAGTGTTGTACTAATTGGTACTCAGTGGGGGGATGAGGGGAAAGGTAAGATAGTAGATCTTCTGACCCTTCATGCATCAGGTGTGGTGAGATTCCAAGGCGGGCATAATGCGGGACACACCTTGGTGGTAGAAGGCAAGAAAACGGTCCTCCATTTGATTCCGTCAGGCATCCTCCATGAAGAAGTTACATGTATGATCGGTGGAGGGGTAGTTTTGTCGCTACCCCACTTGTTTGCGGAAATAAATGAACTGGAAGAAGCTGGTGTAAACGTGGCGGGCAGAGTTTTGGTTTCAGAAAAATGCTCTCTAATTCTGCCATCTCACGTAGAGTTGGACCTAGCTAGGGAGAGAAAACTCGAAGAAAAAAAAATCGGAACCACTGGAAGAGGTATCGGCCCTGCTTACGAAGATAAGGTTGCCCGTCGAGGTCTTCGAGTAAAAGATTTATTAGATGAGACTAGCTTTTTAGCGCAGTTGAAAATAAATCTTGATTATCATAATTTTATCTTAGAAAAATACTATGGTGTGTCGCCAGTTGGGCTTGATGAATCGCTTGACTCAACGATCGGTTTTAAAGACAAGCTTTTGCCTATGATCGATGATATTAGTAAAGAACTCAGGGAAAGAAGAAGTGAGGGTAAGGCGACTCTTTTTGAGGGAGCCCAAGGTTCTCTTTTAGATATAGACCAGGGCACTTATCCATTTGTCACTAGCTCTAACACTAATGTCGGAGCGATATCTGGAGGTTGTGGTGTCGGGCCAAAATCGCTGGACTATATTCTTGGAATAACAAAAGCTTACACTACTCGAGTTGGAGAGGGGCCTTTCCCTACCGAAGTTGATGGCTTAATCGCGCATCATTTATCTAGCAGAGGAAAAGAATTTGGTTCAACTACCGGTCGTCCAAGGCGATGCGGCTGGTTTGATGCAAATGCCTTAAAAGAAGTCGCGCAACTGAATAGCCTCACAGCTCTTTGTGTAACTAAGCTAGATGTATTAGACGGTTTAGATCAACTCTTTATTTGTACAGATTATAAAGAATCGTCAAATGGCGAGGTAAAGCCTATCTACGAAGAGATGTCGGGATGGAAAGGCTCTGTAGCGGGAGTTAAATCAAAGAGCAAACTTCCGCCGGAAGCCATTTCTTATCTAAAAAGGATCGAAGAACTTTCCGGAGTAGAAATCGATATTATTTCGACTGGACCTGATAGAGAAGACACGATTATTGAGAATAATCCATTTTATTAACATCAGTTCGCGTACTAGGTTTTTGGTGCCGAGGAGAGGATTTGAACCTCCACAGGGTTGCCCCTACTAGCATCTGAAGCTAGCGTGTCTACCAATTTCACCACCTCGGCTTCCACCAACTACAATTATATCTACCCAAATTGTCACTATAAATGCAAGAAACTCTTAAATGAATAGAAAAGAACATAAGCGATACAGTCATCCGATCGTGAGCAGAGACTCAATTGCTGAATTTATTTCACGTCAAAAGAAGCCAGTCAGTTTAGATTTAATAGCCGCTAATTTTTCTTACTCGAAGAGGAGGGATCTAGAAGCTCTCAAAAAACGGGTTCTAGCGATGGTTCGAGACGGACAGATAAAGAAAGAGGCGCTGTCTGGTCTAAGCTCAAGCTTCTCCTTAGAAGTTATTGAGGGTTCTGTAGAGTTTGGGAGTGACGGCATACCACTCCTGGTCAAAAAAACTTCTGGGCTAACAACAAATATTTCTCGAAGGCAGCTAATAAAGCCCGTCCATGGAGATCAAGTGCTTTTTGTGATGGAAAAACAAATGGTCGAAAAAGAAAATTCAAAAGGAAAAATTAAAAAGATACTGTCAAGATCAGCTAAAGAACTAATAGGCCAAGTAAAAAAAATTAATAAGCAACTTTATTTTCTCTCGTTTGACTCAAGATATCCTCAAAAGTTTCTGGTAAAAAATAAACCTCCTCAATTAAAGCCTGGTGACGCAGTTAGAGTTGAAATCCGAGTAGAAAAATTCGAAGAAAGAGTTCCTGAGGTTTATTTACTAGAAATTTTAGAATACAAAAAATCGGCAGATCTTCGGATAGATGCTGCTTTAATCAAATACGGACTGCCTTCTGAATTTTCTTCGGAAATAAACACTTTTGTGGATCGTTTGCCAAAATTTTTAGATGAGGAAGAGAGAACCTTTCGAGTTGACCTGACCGGGAAAGATTTTGTCACCATTGATGGAGAGGATGCTCGAGATTACGACGACGCGATTTTTTGTGAGAGGCTCACTGATAGTTTTAATCTGATTGTCGCAATCGCGGATGTCGCACATTATGTAACACGTGATTCAGAAGTTGACCTAGAAGCTTGCTCACGGGGAACGTCCGTCTATTTTCCTCTTCGCGTAATTCCTATGCTTCCTGAAGTAATTAGTAATAATCTTTGCTCGCTAGTCCCAAATGAGGAAAGACTAGTTTTAGCTTGTGACATGCAAATTTCCAACCAAGGTGAGATAACATCATTCGAATTTTACGAGGCAATTATTGAATCAAAAAAAAGACTAACGTATGACTTTGTTGAATCTATAATTTCCTCCTCACCACCTGAAAAAGCATATCAAAGTCTTTCGGCTTTGGTAGATTTAACGAAAAGCTTGTTAGATCTTAAAAAGAAGCGGGGAGCACTCGAATTTGAGTCCGGAGAGCCTAGCTTTGACTTTGATGAAGAGGGAAAAATATCTTCTATCAGTCTACGGAATCGAAATTTCTCGCACCTGATGATCGAAGAAAGTATGCTCTGCGCAAATGTCTGCGCTGCCAATTTTCTTTCAAATAAAGAAATTCCTCTTTTGTTTCGAGTGCATCCAGAACCTGAGGAAGGGAAAAAAATTAAATTAAAGCAGTCCTTGAATGCCATTGGCACAGAGCTCGGAGAAGGCAAATTAGCTGATTACCAAAGGGTGCTCGATGAACTCAAGGGATCGAGTGGTGGTAAATCCATTCAAATGCAAGTCTTAAGATCAATGCAACAGGCAGTATATAAAACTCAAAACGAGGGACATTTTGGCCTGGGATACGAGAAATATACCCATTTTACTTCGCCGATTCGCCGTTACCCTGATTTGATAATTCATAGACTAATGAAGTCAGTCATAGGACCGAATAATCGAAATATGAAGTCTAATCAGATAAAAAGGAATGAGAAGTCATTTCTTTATAGTTATGAAGCTCTAGAGGGTTTGGGCGAGCATCTTTCTTTTGCTGAAAGAAGAGCTGATGAAGCAGTGTTCCATTTTTTGGACTGGGCAAAATGCGAATTTATGGAAGATAAAGTTGGCTCTAAGTTCTCTGGAGAAATATCAGCGGTCACAAGCTTTGGGTTTTTCGTCCAGCTTGATTTGTTCCCTATTGAGGGTTTAGTTCATGTTAGATCTTTGAAAGATGAATACTTTTACTTCAGAGAAAGCGACTTGGCTTTAGTAGGACAGGAAACAAATAGTTCTTTTGGCATTGGCGATTCAGTATTCGTAAAAGTGTTAGCTGTTAAGGTAGATGACGGTAAGATCGATCTAGGGCTAATAAAACATGATCCTTTAGATCGAAGAGTAAGTCGTGAAGTAAGCAAACGGATTATAAAGAGGACAAAATTTCGTGGTTATTAGCGGAGTTCATGCGGTATCTAAGGCGTTAGAGGCAGGATTTGGACGAGAGCTCTTCGTTTCTAATCGCAGGATATCAGCTCGTTTGAATTGGTTATTAGTTCTAGCTGGTGAAAACGGGTGTAATGTAACCGTCGGGGAATTTCCTGCTGAGTTAAGTGAAAGTAATTCTCAAGGTGTAGCACTGGAGATAAATGCACCAAAATATTTGGACGAAAAAGCCCTGAATTCTGTTGCTTCCGAAGAAACTGAGTCTTTAGTTTTTCTTATACTTGACGGGATAACCGATCCGCGAAATTTTGGGGCATGCTTAAGGTCTGCTGCAAGTTACGGCGTAAATGGAGTGATAATACCAAAAGACAACTCTGCCCCTTTCAATGAAGCAGCTTTTAAGGCCGCAAGCGGAACTGCTTTGCTTTTGCCAATTTATGAGGTAGTAAATTTGTCCAGATGCATCAAAAACCTAAAAAAAAAGAATGTTTGGGTTTTTGGAACTGACTCTCAAGGAGTTAATCGTATTGATGAGGAAAAACTGACTGGGAAGTTAGCCTTGGTAATGGGCTCCGAGGGGAGCGGAATTAGGGAGAATGTAAAGGCGCATTGCGATGTTATTATGCGAGTCCCAGTAAAAAATGCCGAATTTACCCTCAACGTATCTGTCGCCACAGGAATTTGCTTGAATGAAATTTACAGACAGCAGCTGGATTCAACATGAGGCTGTTTTGCCCTCCATGTAAATTTGGTCTTGCAACATTTAGAGAGTTTACTTATAGTTCTCGACCCATCAACTCCTTGCCTTACTTTGGTTTGTTTCGGACCTAGAAGAAGGCTATAAACCGAGAGGAGGGTTTATGAGACATTACGAAATAGTATTCATGGTTCACCCAGATCAGTCCGAGCAAGTTCCTGGTATGCTTGATCGATACTCCAATATCGTCAAACAAGGTGGAGGACAAATTCATCGAAGTGAGGATTGGGGACGAAGACAGTTAGCTTATCCGATCAATAAAATTCACAAGGCGCACTATGCCCTTCTTAATGTTGAGTGCAACTCTAGCACCTTAGAAGAACTATCTACGGGCTTTAAGTTCAATGATGCGGTTCTCAGAAACCTTGTGATGCGAAGAAAAAGTGCAGATACAGAGGAATCTCCCCCAATGAAGATTGAGAGGGAAAGTAAAGCCGCGAAAGATAGTAAGTCAAGGTTTGAAAACGAAAAAGAAGAGAAAAAAACCAACGAGAGCGGCTCCCAAAGCCAAGAACAGGCAGCAGAAACAAATGTTGGCCAAGAAGAATTAGAGGTAACTAGTTCAGAAAGCCAGGCCGTTCAAATAGAGCCCGAAGATAGCTCGTCTACGGAGGATTAGCTTATGTCACGATTCTATAGGAGAAGAAAATATTGTAGATTTACAGCTGAAGGAATTTCGGAAGTAGATTACAAGGATATAGAGTTACTTAAAGCTTTCATCACTGAGACTGGCAAAATAGTACCTGCCAGAATCACTGGAACTAAGGCGAAGTTTCAGAGACAGTTGGCAAATGCTATAAAAAAAGCTAGGTACTTGTCGTTGCTTCCCTATACGGATGCGCATAAGTAAGACTGGATTTTATGCAATCTTTAGCCAAATTCGCTATGCGCAGTCCCTTGCACGCGATTGGTGTGAGCATGCTTGCAGCCTCGCTCCCACTCTTTAGTTGGGTCAGCGCTTCCATCGTAGCTTTAGTTCTGCTGTCTCAAGGCTTTCGGGCCGGTGCCAACGTTTTTCTTTGGACGCTAATTCCTCTGGGAATTGGCTTTCATTACAGCAGTGATCCGACATCTGTCTTTCTCGTGATATCTGTTTTTTTGCTAGCGCTCGCGTTACGAAATAGATTTTCTTGGGAGCAAGTATTAGTTTTTGCCTTTTTCATCACTTTGATTGGGGCCTTTTTATATTATAGTTTAGCTGCAACAGTTTTTTATCAACTGATTGATATTTATAACCAGATCCTCGCAGGAACAGATGGTATTCCATCGTTAGAAGATGAAGACTTAGAGAGGATAATGATTTCTGGGTATTCTGTTATGCTTTATTTTTTCTCAATCGCAGTCCTCAGTCTTGCTCGATGGTGCCAAAGTTGCTTATATAACCCTTCAGGTTTTGGTAGCGAATTTCATAGTTTGCGTTTGCCGTTATACGTTTCCATAGCGGCAGCTCTTGCAGTGTTTTTTTGTATAGTCTTCATAGATAGACTTGGGGTTTGGATACCATTTGTAGGCTCTCCGCTCTTTGTAGCAGGTTTGGGGCTGGTGCATTGGACATTCGAGGCCGCGAAAATTTCTAGTTTCTGGTTGATTGGCTTTTATGTGGGGTTGTTACTTTTTTTCCAGATATTTTTTCCGGTACTCACGGGCATAGCAATTTTAGACAGTTTTTTCGATCTCAGGTCTAGGTTTAAATTTAGTAATAAGGAATAAGAGTTATGGAAGTTATTTTGTTAGAGACAATAGGGAAGCTCGGTGATTTAGGAGACAAAGTTACTGTAAGTTCGGGGTATGGGAGAAACTTTTTAATTCCAAAAAAGAAAGCTGTTCCCGCGACTGCGGCTAATCTCGAAGCATTCGAGGAAAAAAGGGCAGAGCTGGAAAAAAACGCGGAGGCAAAGCTGGAAGAAGCTAAAAAAAGAGGGGAACAGATAAGCGACCTTGTTCTTAATATAACAGCGAAAGCGGGTGAGGAAGGGAAATTATTTGGCTCAATAACTGTTCGAGATATCGCTGATGCGTGCTTGTCTAAAGGCGTAGAGATAGAAAAAAGCGA
>CAJYCI010000018.1 GCA_913428515.1 uncultured Gammaproteobacteria bacterium
CCTCTGAGCCTCCTTTTTCCAAGATTGAATAAAGGAATTTTTCTCCTGTTTGACGATTAAAAATTCCGCTCTCCAGAAATTTAGAAAAAGCGTCTGCGGACAAAACTTCTGCCCATTTGTAGCTGTAATAACCAGCTGCATAACCTCCTGCAAATATATGAGAAAAGCTATTTTCAAACGAATATTCGTCCGGCGGTTTTATAACTGACATTTCGTCTCTAACTTGATTAAGGATATTTGCGACTTGCCCCTTCTCATCTGGGTCGAACTCCATATGAACTCGCATGTCAAAAAGCGAAAACTCTAACTGTCGAACCAACGCCATAGCGGAATTAAAATTCTTCGCTGCTATCAGTTTTTGTAAAATATCCTCGGGCAAGGGCTCTCGCGTCTCGTTGTGACCAGATATGAGGGGCAAAGCTTCGCTTTCCCAACAATAGTTCTCCATAAATTGAGACGGGAGCTCCACCGAATCCCAACAGACTCCATTGATTCCGGAAACGGGAGCTACCTCTACTTTGGTTAACATGTGATGTAATCCGTGCCCAAATTCATGAAACAAGGTTACTACCTCTTGATGACTTAAAAGCGCCGAATTTGTTCCAATCGGGCTAGAAAAGTTGCATGTCAAAAACGCCACTGGCTGCTGCTGCCCACCTTTTAAACTAGTTCTTTTTGTTCTGCATTCCGCCATCCATGCGCCGCCCCTTTTATTTTCTCGTGCGTAAAGATCTAGATAAAAGCTGGCGACCACTTTCCCCTCCCGCGAAATGTCAAAAGTCGTAACATCATCGTGCCAAGTAGATAAAGTATTGTTTTCTTTTATGTCAATCTCAAAAAGACGTCTGGCTACTTCAAACATACCTGCTAGCACTCTAGGAACCGGAAAGAAAGGTCGAAGGAGCTCGTCAGATATCTCAAATAAATCTTGCTTTAGTTTCTCGGAGTAGTAGGCAACATCCCAGGGTTCCATCTTATCCACACCGTAATTTTTTTTAGCATGACTTTCTACCAGCCTCATCTCTTCCTCGGCCTGCGGTTTTGCTTTCCTACCGAGCTCACGCAAAAAAGAGAGGATTTCTTCAGGAGAGCCGGCCATTTTCTTCGAAATTGACAACTCTGCATAATTCTTGAATCCGAGTACTTCTGCTAAATCTCGGCGCTTTTCTAAGACCTCGCAGATAATTTGGGTGTTATCAAAACTCTCACCGCCCGGCCCGGTTTCAGAAGAACGAGTACCATAAGCCAGATAGAGCTCTTTGCGAAGCTCACGATCATCGCAATAAGTAATGATCGCTAGGTACGTTGGTATCTCTAGAGTCACTAGGTAGCCATCTAAGCCCTTTTTAGACGCAGCTTGACGCATCAAAGTGAGCGCATTTTTAGGCACCCCCGGCAAGCCTACAACACTGGTAATTATCTTCTGCCACGCTTGTGTTGAATCTAAAACGTTATTGCTAAACCTCGTACTTAAAGTTGATAAAGAACTTTTTAAATCTAATAATTTTTCCTTGTCAGATGCATTCAAATTAACGCCCGTTAAGTGGAAATCCTTAATAGCGTTAGTAACAGCCTTTTTCTTAGGGACCGACAGGCCAGAGAATGCTTTGGAATCTCTAATTTCTTCGTAAGCTAGAAGAAGATTGATGTCCTGATCCATCTCGGTGTGCAACTTCGTTATCTCTAAAATACCTTCCGCGTATACTTTCCTTAGTGCATCTTCATTGCAAACCGCTTGGAGTTGTGAGATCGGTGACCAAAAATTGTTTATATCGTCTTCAACCTCTTCTCGTAAAGCGATCAAAGAGTCATAAGTAAAAAACTTTTCCTTAAGCGCTTCCTCCAGCGAGGAACGCGCTGTTTCTATAAGGTAACGTAATTCTGGCAAAATCTGATCTGTATCTATAGAACGAAAATTGGGTAAATAATTTTTCTTCATTACACTCGTCTCGGATCAGCAGTATTTCTAATTTGGTTGATCACTGATTGGGTATCCGGCTTCTTCCCAAACCAGAGGGCAAAAGCTTCGGAAGCTTGCTCAACAAGCATACCCAAACCGTCATACGCCTCAATATCGTAATGCAATCTGCTCCAACTTTGAAAAGGGGTGGGTTCATCGCTGTAAAACATGTCGTAGCTTATCTCCGCATTTTTTAAAATTTTTTCTGGGAGGGCAACTTGTCCTGAGCCTATCCCGATTGAAGTGCCGTTTATGACGAGGTCATAATCGTCACGTAGCTCCTCCCGAGGAACAGATTTCACTAGGTCGGGATAACGAGACGCTAGCAAATCTGCCTTTTTAACGGTTCTGTTGTAGATAGATACGGAAAAAGGTTGTTTTTCGATTAATTTTTTTAGAACACCGCTAACTGCTCCGCCAGCACCGACGACCAAAATATTTTTTTTATATAACGTACAACCTAAGTTTCTCTCAAGATCTCTTATCAAGCCCACTCCGTCAGTATTTTCACCCCTCAGAGATCCGTTTTCTTTTATTAGAACTGTATTGACAGCCCTAGCAGCCTGTGCTTCCTCCGAGCATTCATCTACTATTTCCCATGCTTTATTTTTGCAAGGCTGGGTAACGTTAAATCCATAGCCTTGATTCTTTATGAACGATGTAACGGTTCTTTCAAATCCATCGTCAGGCACCAAAATTCTTTCATAAGAAACAAACAAGTTTAACTCTTTGGCAAACATTTTATGAATAATGGGAGATTTACTGTGTCGGATAGGGTTGCCCATCACGGCCAGCCTATAACCACTCATCTCAAAACCTTTCCAGTTAGAATGTTTTTTATTTGAGTCGGTCTTCCCAGCTTACCCAGCTCTCCATGAAGAACATAGTCAATTTCTTTGCTAAACACCCTTTTAATTTCCTCTGCTGAACTCATCGGAAGCGAACCAGAGATGTTGGCTGAAGTCGAGACAAGAGGTCCTGTTAGCTCACAAAGGGCTTTAATCACAGAGTGATCGCTTATTCTAAGACCCAGGGTTTTGTGGGTCCCTATAATCCATCGCGGAGCAAAACCATTGTCTGGCACTAAGTAAGAGGTAGGCCCAGGCCAAGCTCTATCCAACTCCTCATAATATTTTCTTTCGAGTCCCTCCAAAAAAGGATCAAATTGACCTATGTGTGTCGCTACTAATAAAAGCCCTTTATCGACAGGTCTCTTTTTTAGGGTTAGTAGTTTATGCACAGCTCTTTCAGAGTAAGGATCACAACCAAGACCCCAAACACCTTCTGTCGGATAAGCTATAACACCTTGTCTTTCAATCGTTTCTGCCGCGAACTCTAAATCTCCACCTTTTTCCATATTTTTGCCGCAAAGTCCGTTCAATCTATTTAACTATCGATCTTCAGTTAACAAATCCTTTTAGTCCTTTTAGAGGACTAAAGATTTAAACTTTGAAAAAGTCTATAATCTTAAGTTTTGAGAAATCTCCTCTAGGGAGTTTAACTTTTCGGGGCTAGAAAATGCATCCTCTCGAAATTCTAGAGTTTCCAGATCCTAAACTAAGAACTGTCGCTACCCCCGTCAAAAAGATCACCGATGAGATTGTAAAGTTTACCGAAAGACTCCTTTTTACTATGTATGGCTCATCGGGTATAGGTCTGGCCGCCTCCCAAGTGAATTTCCATCAACGTATAATCGCAATTGATATCTCCGAGTCGAAAGACGAACCCCTAATTCTTATTAATCCACAAATAACAGAACGTGCAGGGGAAATCGAAAGTGACGAGGGCTGCTTATCGATTCCAGGCTTCTATGAACCTGTGAAAAGGTCTAGCGAAATAAGCTTAGAGGCAATCGACGTAAATGGCGAAAACTTTTGTTTAGAAGCGACAGAGTTACTCGCGATATGTATTCAGCACGAAATCGACCATTTAGATGGGAAGTTGTTCGTAGACTATATTTCGAAGACTAAAAGACAAATAATCAGAAAAAAGTTAAAGAAAACAAATTCTAGCCGACCAGGTGTCAAGTGAGAATTGTCTTCGCGGGAACACCTGAATTTGCCGCAAAACATTTAGAAGCTCTCTTACACAGCCGTCACGAAATTTTAGCTGTAATTACTCAGCCAGATAAAAAAGGAAAGCGAGGCAGAAGTTTAGTTGAGTCTCCAGTAAAGAAACTAGCTTTGGAATCACAGCTACCGACTTTGCAACCGCTAAAGCTAACGAAAAAAGATCTATCCCCTTTCAGTTTTGAATTACTAGTGGTAGTTGCATTTGGGCAAATACTTAATCTTGATATTCTAGAGACACCAACGAAAGGCGCTATCAATGTCCATGCATCGTTATTGCCTCGATGGAGGGGCGCCGCTCCTATACAAAGATCTATTTTAGCAGGAGACAAGAATTCTGGGATAACTATTATGCAAATGGACGATGGATTAGATACGGGAAACATTCTAACTTGTCATTCTATCGAGTCGGCTGGGGATAGCTCAGGGTCCCTGAGCAAAAAATTGTGCATAATTGGACAAGAACTATTGTTAAAAACCATTGAAAACCTAGACCGACTCCAACAAGATGCAATTCCTCAAAGAGAGGAACTTGCTAACTACGCTAAGAAAATTTCAAAGGACGAGGCCAAAATTGACTGGCTGAGCGACTCGGCCTTTATTGACAGACAAGTGAAAGCATTTAACCCGTCTCCAGCCGCCTATACTTTTATAGATGGGATCAGGGTTAAGATATTTTCGGCAGAAGAATCCAAAGAAGATCAAGGGAATGCTGGGGAAATTATACGGATAAGTAAAGATGGAGTTTTGGTGGGCACAAAGACGAAGGCCATAAGAATAAAAGAATTACAGCTGAATCAAGGCAAGGGAAATATCCTCAAGGAAACCGATATCCAAAATGGATGGAGCCATATTTTTTCTCGCGGAAAAACCTTCGATTAAACATGAACGAGTATTCGATCTCAGCTCTCGTGCTTCAAAGGGTGGTGAAAGAGGGCAAATCCCTCGATAAATGCTTAGAGGAAAAGGCGCCGATCGTTAAGCAAATCTGTTTTGGGAGTTTACGCAATTATTTCATTTACTCAAAACTCGTAGAAAAACTTCTGAAAAAACCGATCAAACAAAAACACTCTGACCTTTTCAATCTCCTGATAGCAGGGCTTTACAGTTTAGATAACTTAAGAAAACCGGCCCACGCATGTGTAAACGAATCCGTCGAGGCCAGCGCCGCTTTAGGAAAGTCTTGGGCAAAAAACCTAATTAACGCCGTGCTGAGGAATTATTTAAGACATAAAGATTCCCTACATAAAACTGTTGTCCAAGGGTCCGTAGAGGCAGAGACAAATCACCCAGAATGGCTTGTCTCTCTCTTAAAAAGCGACTGGGATAATTGGCGGGATCTCATCGATGCGAACAATAACAAAGGCCCTATGACTTTAAGAATTAACCAGCAACGCATTTCAAGATCGGAATACCAAAAAATGCTGGAAGCTGCACAAATACCATCAGAAAAGGGGGCGCTCTCGGACGAGGCGCTTTATCTCAGGGAAGCAAGAAAAGTTGAGATGCTACCGGGTTTTTCCGAAGGACTTGTCTCTGTGCAAGACGAGGGAGCGCAAGCTGCTGTCAAGTTTATGAATTTAGTGCCTGGTTTGACAATATTAGATGCGTGCGCTGCCCCTGGGGGCAAGACGTGTCATATCTTAGAAACTAACCCGGACTCAAAGCTATTTTCGATAGATAAGAATGAAGAGCGATTAACTTTATTGAATGACAATCTACAACGTCTTTCGTTAAGTGCAAACGTCATAAGTTCTCACCTGGAGGATTTCAGGCCAAAGGTGAAATTTGAACGGATTCTTTTAGACGCTCCTTGTTCGGCGACGGGAGTAATTCGAAGACACCCTGACATAAAATTACTGCGAAAAGCAGATGATATTGGTAAACTGACAGCCCAACAGGACCTGCTACTCCGGCACTCCTTCGAACTCCTTGCAGAGGGTGGTGAGCTTCTTTACTCGACTTGCTCCGTCTTAAAAATGGAAAACGATTTGGTAGTGAAAAGGTTTATTAGCAAAAATCCAGATGCCGAGATTAAAAAGATTGATCAGTTGAGCCAAATTGAGAAATTTAAATTCACTAGGACTGAGCTTGGCGTTCAGTTTTTTCCTGCGCCCGAATACTATGACGGATTTTATTATGCTTCGATCTTACGGAAACCAAAATGAAAATAATTATCTTAGGGGGAGGGCAGGTAGGAGCCAATTTAGCTCAGAACCTGACCAAAGAAGCGTCTGACATTACGGTGGTGGATAGAGATTCGGAAAGACTGAGAGAACTCCAAGACAAATTAGACATTCAAACAATCAGGGGTATGGCCTCTCATCCAGAAATCCTGAAACAGGCGGGCGCCGAGGATGCTGATATGCTAATCGCGGTAACGTCCAGTGATGAAGTAAATATGGTTGCGTGCCAAGTAGCTCACACAGTCTTCGATATAGAGAAAAAAATAGCAAGAATTAGATCTTCAGCGTACATAAAAAACGACGGCATTTTTAGAGACGATGCAATGCCTGTTGACGTGATTGTAAATCCAGAAGAAATTGTCACGTTAGATATCTTAAGACTAATAGAAAACCCTGGAGCTCTTCAAGTGATGGAGTTTGCGAATGGGCAAGCACAATTAGTCGGGATGAAAGCTTTTTACGGGGGACCCCTAGTCAATCAAGAGCTAAGATATTTGAGGCAACATATGCCCAAAGTTGATACGAGGGTAGTGGCAATTTTTCGTGGAGACAGTCCCATCATCCCTCATGGAGACACGGTAATCGAAGCCGATGACGAAGTGTTTTTTATCGCTGCAAAGAGAGATATAAAAAACGTTATGTCAGAAATGCGCAGAGCAGAAGCTCCGAATAAGCGAATCATTATTGCTGGAGGAGGAACTATAGGAAAGGGTTTAGCGAAAGGCGCCGAGAAAAAATTCAGCGTAAAGATTATTGAACAAAAAAAACAGACCGCGCTAGAACTTTCAGAGCAACTTGATCACGCGATTGTGCTGGTAGGTGACGCTTCAGATAGAAGCCTGCTGATGGAAGAAAACATAAACGAAACAGATGTCTTCTGCGCGGTGACTAGTGACGATGAAGCTAACATCATGTCGGCAATGTTGGCAAAAAGCCTCGGCGCACGAAAAGTTATAGCCCTAATTAACAACCAAGCATACGCTGATTTGATTGAAGGGGGCAACATTGATGTGGTCATTAATCCCCACCAAGCAACCTTAGGTTCTATACTCACTCACATAAGACACGGAGATGTCGTTCGCGATCACTCACTTAGAAGAGGAGCAGCAGAAGCTATCGAGGCGATTGCCCATGGGGATAGGAATACTTCTAAAGTTATTGGTCGAAAAGTTGAGGAAATTGACCTGCCTTCCGGGACCAATATTGGAGCCATTGTCAGAGGCGATCAAGTACTAATGGCCCATGACGACATAGTGATATCTCCAGACGATCACCTAATCCTGTTTGTCGTTGAGAAAAAAAGGATAAAAGATGTAGAGAAACTTTTCGAAAACACTTCTCGGCTATTCAATTAAAAAATGCATTTCCAGACAACGGCCAAAGTTTTAGGGATATTGTTAGTCGTCTTTAGCGTGACGATGGTTCCACCGATCATAGTCGCGGTGATATTTGATGAAGCGTATGTTCTCTTTCTAAGAGCCTTCGGAATTACTTTTTCCTTCGGAGCTGCTCTCTGGCTCCTTTTTTCGAGAAGCAATGCTGATATGAAAACAAAAGAAGGGTTCTTAATAACTGTATTTTTCTATATTGCTCTTGGCTCGTTTGGCGCCATTCCATTCATGGATGATAAGGGGCTGGGTTTTAGTATCCCTAATGCCTTATTTGAATCTTTTTCAGGGCTCACTACTACTGGAGCCACCATCATCCAGGGTTTAGATCAGCTGCCCAAGTCAATCTTATACTATAGACAGCAACTGCAGTGGTTGGGTGGAATGGGGATTATTGTCTTAGCGGTCGCTATTTTGCCAATGTTAGGAATTGGGGGAATGCAACTATATAGAGCAGAGACTCCTGGACCCGTAAAAGACTCAAAACTAACCCCGCGAATAAAAGAAACCGCTTTGGCGCTTTGGTCTATTTATTTAGGTCTAACTGTAGCATGTTCGATATCCTATTTTATTGCGGGGATGACAGTCTTTGATTCAATCTGCCATAGTTTTTCTACGATAGCGATAGGAGGATTTTCGACGCACGATAGTTCCATAGGATTTTTCGAATCACCCCTGATCGAAGCGGTTTGCGTGATTTTCATGCTTATAGCAAGCCTTAATTTTGCTCTTCATTTCTTCGCATTGAAAGAAAAAACGGTTGGCCACTATTTCCAAGATGACGAAGTGAAATTCTTCGTCTCCATTGTTTTTGTAAGTGTCGCTTTAGTAACCTTTTTGTTGCTCAATGAATCTGTTTACACCTCGAGCACCGCGCTTAGGATGAGCATTTTCGAGGTAGTTTCAGTTTTCACAACTACAGGTTATACCTCTGCCGGATTTTCTTCTTGGCCTTCAATAATTCCTATCTTTATTTTTTTCGGGGCTTTTACAGGAGCATGCGCGGGATCGACTGGTGGCGGCATGAAAGCGATACGAGTCCTCTTGATTTGGAAACAAGGGATCAGGGAAGTTCATCGCTTGATACATCCGCATGCTATGTTTCCTGTCAAGGTAAATCATCGGCAAGTGCCAAGTGAAGTAATGCAAGCAGTATGGGGGTTTTTCTCGATTTACGTAGTGATATTTATTTTTATGCTCCTCGCTCTCATGTTGACGGGTCTCGATTTTTTGACTTCCTTTTCAGCAGTTGGGGCAACAATAAACAATTTAGGTCCCGGACTGGGAGGAGTTGCGGAGAACTACACAGATATTTCTGATTCTGCAAAAATCCTACTCTGCTTTGCTATGGCTCTCGGTCGATTGGAAATATTCACATTACTCGTTCTTTTCTCGCCGATGTTTTGGAAAAAATGAAGGAGCAAAGAAGACAAGAATGGGACAATCGTTATAAAGGGCGATTAAACACACAATCAGTGGCGGCTGTTCTGGAAGAGAACGTTTCTCTTCTACCAAAAGAGGGATTAGCTCTCGATATTGGGTGCGGGACAGGTGCAAATAGTTTCTTTCTAGCGAGTCTCGGAATGGAGGTAAGAGCTTGGGATTTTTCAAAGAACGCCATCAATGCGATGAAGGGTTTGCTAAAAAGCGGCGAAAAGATCTATCCGGAAGAAGTCGCTATTTCCCCTACCTCCTTCGAAAAGAATAAATTCGACCTGATTCTCTGTTGTCACTTTTTGGACAGAGCAATAATCCAAGCAATCCATGATGCCGCCGCCCCTGGGGGACTGATAATTTATCAAACATTCAGTTCAGAAAAAAAAGACCAGATTGGTCCGTCAAATCCTGAATTCTTGTTAAATTATCGAGAGCTATTTTTTTTTGTTGGAAAATGTGAGGTTTTGTCATATAGAGAGCAGCTTGTTAAACGATCCGGGAGAGACAAGATGGCCGGAAAAGCCTACATTATAGGAAAAAAAACTAGCTAACTTGAAATGAAACGATTTGTAATCCTAGATCGAGATGGAGTTATAAATCTGGACTCAAACTCATATATAAAGTCAAAAGACGAGTGGATTCCAGAAGAAGGCGCTATAGAAGCTATTGCGATGTTGACAATGGCAAAGATCCCGGTTTTCGTAGCCACTAATCAAAGTGCTGTAGGGCGCGGGATAATCTCAAATGCTGACCTTCGAAAAATACATGAAAAAATGGTCGCGATCGTTATGGCCGCTGGCGGCGAGATTTGCGACATAAAATACTGTCCCCACGTTCCTGAATCAGCTTGCAACTGCAGAAAACCAAGACCTGGCTTGTTAAATCAAATTATCGATGAGAATAAACTAAAAGGTTCGGATGGCTTCTTCGTTGGCGATGCCGTTACTGATCTCCAAGCTGCAAAACTAGCTGGATGCAATCCGGTTTTAGTTCTCACTGGAAAAGGAAAAAACACCCTTGAAACTTGTCCCGAGCAGTCTCCCGTTTTTGATAATTTGAAGTCCTTCGTTATTTCATTGTTAAAATAAAGACTTTTTATTGTTAATAATAGTGAATACTCACTATTTTATATGTCAAGGTTGGCAACAGCTAGAGCGTTCTCCTCTATAAATTCTCTCCTGGGCTCTACCTGATCTCCCATCAAATCGCTAAATGCTAGATCGGCTGCTATCGCATCTTGGATAGCAACTCTTAACATAGTCCTGCTCTTTGGATCCATAGTAGTTTCCCAAAGTTGATCAGGATTCATTTCTCCGAGACCTTTGTATCGACTTCGCGTCTGTCCTTTTATGGCCTCTGATTCGAGCCATTCGAACGCTAACTCAAATGAATCAGTAACAAACGACTTTTCTCCTTTAGCAACCACCAGTTCATTACCTCGAATTTCCTCACTCATGATCGAGAATTTCGCGACTGATTTGTAATCCCCGGAGTTGAAGAAATCTCTGCCAAGTGCAAAAACCTTCTTCGCTCCATGAATCTCAGCAGTGACAACTGGAAAAAAAATCGATTCGCCCTCTTTGCTTGATACCTCAACTTCATAAAGCGTTCTGGAGGTTTTACTAGAGTCTAATCGCTGCTTAAGAGCATCTGCCCATCCACTCATATGTTCATAAGAAAATAGATCCTTCGGCTCAACGACGGGCAGATTTACCGTCGCATTTAGCACGTCGATGGGATAAACCTTTTGTAATCGAATAAACTTTTGCTTTACTTCAGTATAAGCGCGGGCTAGTTCATCTAGATCTTCGTTTTCAAACCTTTTTCTATTTCGCTCGATTGTTAATGATGAGTTTTCCAAAGACTCGTTAAGAACAAAAGAGGCGAGCTCTTGCTCATCTTTAATGTAATGTTCAGCTTTTCCCTTTTTTATTTTGTAAAGCGGAGGCTGAGCAATGAAAAGATGTCCATTTTCGACAAGCTCACACATATGACGATAAAAAAAGGTAAGCAATAAAGTTCTAATATGGGCGCCATCAACATCGGCATCAGTCATAATTATGATCTTGTGATATCGAAGTTTATTGGGATCATACTCTTCCTTCCCAATACCGCATCCGAGAGCAGTAATTATATTGCCTACTTCCGCGGAGGAGAGCATCTTATCAAACCTTGCCTTCTCAACATTTAGAATTTTTCCTTTCAAAGAAAGTATTGCCTGATATTTTCTGTCTCGTCCCTGTTTGGCAGATCCACCTGCGGATTCCCCTTCCACAATATAAAGCTCAGAAAGACTTGGGTCCTTTTCCTGGCAATCGGCTAGTTTACCAGGCAGCCCAGCAACATCCAAAGCCCCTTTTCGACGAGTCATCTCTCTTGCTTTTCTTGCAGCCTCTCGTGCTCGCGCGGCGTCAATCATTTTTTGGACAATCGTTTTAGCTTCAGTTGGGTTTTCTAATAAGTATTCTGAGAAATATGCTCCCATCTCCTTTTCGACGGCTGTTTTTACTTCGGAGGACACCAACTTTTCTTTTGTTTGAGACGAAAATTTTGGCTCCGAAACCTTAACAGAAACTATAGCCGTCAGCCCCTCCCTTGCATCATCACCGGTTGTATTTGTCTGAGCTTTATTCAGCAACCCTTCAGATTCTACATAGTTATTTAAGGTTCTTGTCAGGGCTCCCCTAAAACCCTGAAGATGGGTACCTCCATCTCTCTGAGGAATATTATTAGTGTATGCTAATATCGTTTCCTGATATGAATCGTTCCATTGCAAAGCAACTTCCACTCCTACTCCATCATGTCCTTCGGCAGAAAAATGAAAGATACTATTAATTGGGCTTTTACTAGAATTCAAGTGCTCTACAAAGGTTTTGAGCCCGCCCTCGTAACTGAAAGTCTCGCCTTTATTGCTCTGCTCATCCAAAAGGTCTATTGAAACCCCTGCATTCAAAAAAGATAACTCCCTTAAACGCTTCGCCAAGATATCGTACCGGAAGTCCACATTTGTAAAAGTTTCTTCGGAAGGATAAAAGCGACAGAGTGTTCCTGTCTGTGCAGTCTCTTCGATGGATCTTAGTGAAAAATCGGGAACTCCATCACTATATGTTTGCTCCCATACTTTTCCATCTCTCCAAACAGTAAGTTCTAGGCGCGAAGACAAAGCATTGACTACCGAAACACCAACACCGTGCAATCCACCAGAGACCTTATAATTGCTATCGTCGAATTTCCCTCCTGCGTGTAATACTGTCATGATTACCTCTGCAGCTGAACGGCCCTCTCCCTCATGCATGTCTACCGGGATGCCACGCCCATCATCACTTACAGAAACGGAGTTATCAGAGTGAATGATCACCTTTATTTTCGAGCAATAGCCCTCCAAGGCTTCATCAATGGAATTATCGACTAGCTCTTGGACCATATGGTGAAGGCCTGTTCCGTCATCAGTGTCCCCGATGTACATTCCAGGCCTTTTACGAACCGCGTCAAGGCCCTTAAGCACTTTAATACTAGAAGAATCGTACGATTTTTGCTTAGTCACTTAATTCTCCAACTAGTTTCTAATTTTTCCTTGTTCCACGTGAAACAACTTTGTTGATAAGGTCTCGGTAAGACCTGAAAGCGCAAAACGATCGACCGCAGTGATCATTGTTTGATGCCCTGTTTCGTATAAATATTCCTGAATTTTTTTCCTGTGCTGCTCATCAAATTCGGCCCCAAGGTCGTCTACCAAAAAAATAGGTTTGTTCTGATTAGGCGCCTTTTCCCCCAGTAAAAATCTACCTTGCGCTAACTTCAATGCCCAGACTAGGGCTTTAAGCTCACCCCGCGAGCAACTTTCAGTTGCCGACTTTCCCCTAATACAAACCTTTAGATCAGCACGATGGAATCCAGAGCTAGTATAACCTCTCTTGACGTCGATTCCAGAATTTCTGTCAAAAACCTCATTTAACTGGACTTCATCATCCCACCCTCTTGAATAGTGAAGCTCTACATCGCTTAACCCGCTTATTCTCTCAAGAATTTCGGAGAAAAAAGGGTTAAGGTTTCTAATATAACGAGTCCTGTAATCGTCGATTTTCAATGAGCTTCTGATTAATCCATCTGTCCAGCTAGCGAGTTCGTCTCTATCTCGTATCTTAAACTGAAGAGCGATATTTCTCTGTTTAAGACAGCGGTTCGCTCTTTCCCAAACCTCTTTGAAAAGGGGTTCCACGTGAAACGTACCCCAATTCATAAAACTCCTTCTTTTAGCCGGCGATCCAATTAATAAATTAATGCTCTCAGGACTGAGTATAATAGTTGGAAGACTTAGGGCAAGTTCACTGGAGCGACGCATTTTTTCCCCACTTTTCCTGATTTCCAGAATGCCAGATCTTGTTCGAGACACCCCAACAGGAAACACCTGGAGATCTCTCTTAATTTCTCCCCTTACGATACATTCCTCTTTCCCCTCCATTATGAAAGAATGTCGGCTATTGGTCGTAAAGGACCTTGCGCTGGACAAAAAATAAAAAGCGTCCAGAAGACTAGTTTTCCCGCTCCCATTCGACCCTAGAAAAAAATTTACCTTTGGATCTAACTCTATTTTTACGTTTTCAAGGTTACGGAAATTTACGATCGAGACGGACGACAAACTCATAACTTCTCGGACCAACGAGTTGGAGGATTCAACTTAGGCTTCTTCTCTTTTTTATGCGTGTGAATGTGTCCCTTTTTGTTCACTTTTTTGCTAGCCCAACTAAGGTTAACGAAAAAAGGTCTAACAACAGCGTGAATAAAAAAGAGATTCTTCATCCACAGAAGTTTACTTAAACGTTTAGACTAAGAGGGAAGATAAACGAGATGAACAATTATATTTAAATTCATTTACGCCGACTTAATCAACCTTCCCTAAAGTTTCATTGGCATCACAACATATAAAGATTGGTCCGCGCTAGGATCTTCTAATATCGCGCTGCTGTTAGAATCATGCAAGGTGATTTTTACCTTCTCGTTATCTATAACGCCTAACACATCTTGAAGATAACTAACATTAAACCCTATCTGGAGCTCCTCACCTTCGTAATTCACACTAAGGCTTTCTTCCGCTTCCTCTTGTTCAGGGTTATTGGCAGATAATTCTAGTTGAGCGCTGGTCAAATTGAAACGAATGCCGCGAAACTTCTCATTTGAGAGGATAGAAGTCCTATTCAATGCATGTCGTAATTCATCCTTTTCTGCAAGAACAACCTTACTCCCCTCTTTTGGGATAACCCTTTGGTAATCTGGAAACTTACCGTCGACAAGCTTTGTAGCGAATGTATAACTTTTTGATAAGACCTTTAAATTTGACTGAGAAAACTCGATTTTTACGCTGCTTCCTAGCTCAGGCAAAAGACTTTGTAACTCTAAAACAGCTTTTCTTGGTAAAATTACTTGAACCTCTTTCTCGTTCAAACCTGCCTGCTGGATATTAGTTAAGGCTAGCCTGTGTCCGTCAGTGGCAACCGCTCGCAGAAAGTTCTGTCCGGATTCGATCAACATGCCGTTAAGGAAGAACCGCACATCTTGATGCGCCATAGCGAAGCTAGTCTTATCAAGGAGTAATTTGAAGTCTTTTGCATCAGCCTCGACTGCAAAATTGGGCTCACTCTCATCGAAGGTCGGGAAATCATCCGCGGGTAAAGTTGAAAGCGTAGAACGAAAGCGACCTGACTTAAGCTCCAAGCGATTTTGCTTTGAGGAAAAATCTATTTTAGCTTGCTCTGGGATTTCCTTGCATATATCGAGAAGTTTTCGCGCAGGAACCGTTACCGATCCTTCCTCTTCTACAGAAACTTCAACATACGTTTTTAGCTCGATTTCTAAGTCTGTTCCTGTTATCAACAGCTTTCCGTTTTGTATCGTTAACAAAAGGTTCTGAAGAATAGGCAGGGCCTGTCTTCTCTCAACGACTCCTGAAACCTGTTGTATGGGTCTTAACAGTGATTCTCGATCAACCGAAAACTTCATAGGGTTTTTCCTGATCCATATTAATAGTGAGCGCTTACTAAAAATTAAGTCTGAACTGAATTCAAAGTTACGACGTCAACATTCTCAGTAAATTATTGTAATCTTCCCGAATATCGTTATTGCATTCTCTAAGTTCTTCAATCTTTCTACAAGCATGAAGGACTGTAGTATGGTCCCGTCCGCCGAAGGAATCTCCGATCTCTGGAAGACTATGAGTTGTAATCTCCTTTGATATAGCCATTGCCAACTGCCGTGGCCTTGCAATAGATCTACTTCTTCTCTTCGAATTTAACTCCCCAACCCTAACTTTATAATAATCAGCTACTGTCTTTTGGATATTGTCGATACTTACTTGACGGTCTTGTATTGCTATTAGATCTTTCAGAGCGTCTCTTGCCTGCTCGATATTGATTTCTCGGCCGGTGAACTTTGCATTGGCAATCACTCTTTTTAGAGCCCCTTCCAGTTCCCGTACGTTCGATCTAATTCTCTCTCCGAGGAAAAAAGCGGTATCACTAGGCAGCAAAACTCCCTCTAACTCAGCTTTCTTCATCAAGATTGCTACGCGTGTCTCCAATTCTGGTGGCTCGACTGGGGCTGTCATACCCCAAACGAACCTACTCTCCAACCTTTCTTCTAGACCTTCTATTTCCTTTGGATAACGATCGCAAGTTAAAACGATCTGACTTCCATCTTCTTGAAGCCGGTTAAATACATGGAAAAATTCTTCCTGTGTTTTTATGCCTTTGGCTAAAAACTGTATATCATCCATCAACAAGACATTGACAGTACGGTAATACTGTGTGAAATCTGCCATCTTCCCTCGCTCGATAGCCCTCACCATATCCTCCATAAACCTCTGAGAATACATGTAGGCTACTTTTAACGAGGGATGACGTTCTGCAATCGAGTTTCCAACTGCATGCATGAGGTGTGTCTTCCCCAACCCAACCCCACCGTACAAGAGGAGTGGATTGTACGAAGAACCTCCCACATTTTCTGATACCTGCAGCGCTGCAGCCCTCGCCAATTGGTTCGAGCGCCCTTCAACAAAAGAATCAAAGGTAAACTCTTTGTTGAGTTCGAGAAGTGGAAAGAATTTTTCTCTCGTCGCGAAAGTATTTGAATTTCCTGAAATCTTCAATGATGGCGTTTCTTTCGCTATATCGCTGCCACCAATCTTGACCGTTAATTCATTGTCATTGAGCCCGTATTGCGTTAATCGCTGTTTTATTTGCAACAAATATTTTCGGTTAACCGTATCTCTTATAAATTTATTGGGCGCCAAAAGACAAATACCTGAATTTTCATTTACTAACTGTAAGGGCAGTATCCATGTCTTAAACTCGCTGCCTGGCAAATCTACTTTCATATCAGCCAAACACCGAGCCCAAACCTTCTCAGACAAAATTTACCTCTCAGAAACATTAAATTTGAAGAATCTTTATAACGACTAACTTACTGTACGTGATTCTAGATACACCAGGGGATGGTAACCTTAAAACATCTACCGCGACAATAGAATTTTCTTTCTAGGTGGAAAAAAAATACTATTATCATGAACTTATAAGGCAGGAAGTGTTAAAAAACCGTTGCTAAGTTGTGGAAAAGTTGTGGAAAAGTATAATTTGAAAGGAGGAGAGGGAATAGCATCTTTCTTTGCAAGATTTTATACACAGTTTATTAAAATGTTTTTAACTACTTATCTTTAGTTTTTTCTTGTATCAAGGGCATTGATCTAAATCACTTTTTTTTGGTTCTTAACAACAAAGAGTTGCTTAGTAAAAACAATAATAATAAATATTAAATAAAAACAATAATAATATTCATTAGATAAAATTAATAATTATATATGTGAGAACCATGTTTGACGTGTGTACACATACTAATTTAATATCACCCCCGCACAAACTTAGGCTATCCGGTAACCAGCAATGAAAAGAACTTTTCAACCGAGTGTAATAAAACGAAAACGTACTCATGGCTTTAGATCTAGAATGTCAACTAAAGCTGGAAGACTTTTATTGAATAGACGCAGAGCTAAAGGAAGAAAACGCTTGTCAGCGTAGTAAAAAGAGTCTTTCTGAAGTTTCTCTATGTCCTTATTCTATTTAACCCATGAGTGTGACGAGAGGTGAACCAAAGATTTTCTAGTAAGAACAGACTAACTAATACAGCTCAGTTCGATGAGGTATTTAAAAAAAATAGCAAAACTCTTAAAACCAACGAGTTCCTGTTTCTTCTAAAAGGTAATCTAATGGAAGAAAATCGGCTTGGAATAATCATTGGCAAGAAAAACGTTCCGCTCTCCGTTGAAAGAAATAAATTAAGACGTTTAATTAGGGAAGGCTTTCGCACCATATTAAAACCTAGATTGGGTATAGACCTGATTGTTCTAGTTAGGCCAGGAATTAATAATAATAAAAACCACTGGTTTTTGCTGAAGAACCTTTTTCTATCAATTAATTCGAAAGAGCAAAGGAATAAACTTTGAAATATCTCCTTTTATTTTTAATCAAAGCTTATAAGTATTCTTTGTCCTTTTTTTTAGGGAGGCAATGTAGATTTTATCCAAGCTGCTCATCATACGCCTATGAGGCTATCGATACGTACGGTTCGTTAAAAGGTGTAGCTCTTGCCTCGAAAAGGCTTGTAAGATGCCATCCACTTTGCGAGGGCGGATACGACCCAGTGCCACTGAAAAAGGAAGGCCAAAACTAAATGGATTATCAAAGACTAGCTATCCTTTTTGGTTTGGCCGTTACCTCTTACCTTTTAGTCTTAGCGTGGAATCAAGATTATGGCAGCGGAGGGAAAATAAGTAATACCGCAGACTCCGCAAACATAATTTCTCAGAAGAGAATCACAGAAACTCCTGAATTGACCGCTGCAAATGATGAAGATCTTATCCCTCGAATGTCCAATCAAGCTCCCTTCGAGAACATAGAGATAGAGAAGGAGCGCTTTAGTCCCCTCATAAGAGTCTCTACAGACGTTTTTGAATTGAAAATTGCTCTCGAGGGAGGAGACATTACTAGTGTTGCTCTGAGAGAATATCCCCAAAACCTTGATGATCCGGAAAATCCGTTTGTACTAGTCGATCCCAGAAACTCCTACGTAGCCCAAACGGGCCTAATTGGTAAAAGCGGTACCGATAAAAACTCTTTTAGGCCTACTTTTAGGAGCGAGAAGAGTGATTACTCAATCGGGTCTTCCGATGAATTAAAGGTTGAATTGTTTCACACTCAGGAAAGTGGAACTGAAATAAAGAAAGTTTTTAGGTTCCGTCGGGGAGACTATTTAGCGACTGTATCATACGAAATAAGCAACAGGTCTAACGAAGACTGGCTGGGGGCAATGTATGCCCAAATTAAGAGAGATAGGAAAGTGCCAGCTGGTTTTGAAGGTAATTTTATGGGAATGCAGCCATTCGTGGGGGCAGCTACCAGAACCGAGGAGCAAATCTTCGAAAAAATAGATTTTGACGATCTGGATGAAGCACCTTTTCGTTTATCTAGATCGGAAGGTTATATGGCTATGGTGCAGCACTATTTCATTACAGCTTGGGCACCAACCGATAAAGCCACTTTGCAAAACTATTACGCGAGAAGACTTGGTTCCAATGATATTTACTTAATAGGTTTGACTACCGAGCCAATCTCAATATCGCCCGAAGAGGAAGAAAAAATCTCGATCAGTTTTTATGCTGGACCTAAAGATCAGTATAGGTTGCAGGAGATAGCTACTGGTCTGGATCTTACGGTGGACTATGGTTTTCTCTGGTGGTTATCACAGCCTCTTTTCTACCTTTTGACATACGTACATGGTTTGGTTGGAAATTGGGGATTGGCAATCATCGGTCTTACGTTAATCGTTAAGATATTACTCTGGCCACTTTCAGCCTCTGGTTATCGGTCTATGGCCAAGATGCGAAAGCTCAGTCCCGAGATGGCTAGGCTTAAGGAACGTCATGGAGAAGATAGACAGGCATTTTCTCAGGCAATGATGGAGCTTTATAAAAAAGAGGGGACAAACCCGCTAGGAGGGTGTTTCCCAATTTTATTGCAAATGCCAGTGTTTCTGGCGCTTTATTGGACACTGATGGAAAGCGTAGAGTTGCGACAAGCGCCTTTCATTTTTTGGATAAAAGATCTTTCGGTCATGGATCCCTATTTTGTCCTACCAATTTTGATGGGAGTATCAATGTATCTGACACAGAGAATGCAGCCTGAACCCCCAGATCCTGTCCAAGCGGCTGTGTTCAAGTATATGCCCGTCATTTTCACGTTCTTATTTCTCTGGTTCCCCTCAGGTCTTGTGCTTTACTGGTTAGTCAATAATGTTCTGTCGATCTTTCAGCAATGGTTTGTGACGCGTCAACTAGAAAAATCAAGCTAAAACTGAGCTAATTATGGCCTACATCAGAGATACCATTGCGGCCATAGCGACTCCACCAGGAAAAGGTGGCATAGGCATCATTCGAATATCAGGACCTGATGTAGTTCGGATAGCTAGAGAACTCTCAAAAAAAGAAACTGAACCTAGAGTGGCGACCCTTGTGAGCTTTTATGACGCGATCGAAAGGACAATAGACGAAGGATTGTTGATTTATTTTAAAAGTCCGCACTCTTTCACTGGAGAGGATCTAATCGAGCTTCAAGGACATGGAGGTCCTGTGGTTATGGACCTTTTGTTAAAAAGAGCGATTCAATTAGGAGCAAGACAAGCTGGTCCGGGAGAGTTCAGTCACAGGGCTTTTCTGAACAATAAAATCGATCTTGTTCAAGCCGAGGCAATAGCGGACTTAATTAATAGTTCGAGCGAGCAGGCCGCGCTCGGATCGATTAGGTCTTTGCAAGGAGATTTCTCCAACAAGATTAATTATATTTTAAAAGAACTTGTTCAAATGCGAGTCTTAATAGAAGCGGATGCTGATTTTCCTGAGGATGATATTGATGCAGAAATTGACCACGAAGAGAAAGAAAGATTAAAGCAATTGTTACGACACCTGGATGATCTTGTCGATGGTGCTAAAGAGGGGGAGGCTTTTTCCCAGGGCGTTAACTTAGTTCTCACAGGAAAGCCAAATGCAGGAAAATCCAGTTTAATGAATGCCTTGTGCAAAAAAGATGTTTCAATAGTGACAGATATTCCGGGCACGACAAGAGATGTAGTAAGACAAGATGCGTTGATAGAGGGGGTTACGTTCAGGATTTTAGACACAGCGGGCACAAGGAAAGCAGAGAACAAAATTGAGGCGGAAGGCGTAAAAAGGGCGTTATCAGAAATAGAGCGAGCAGACATCGTCCTTAATCTAATCGATTTGACAGAGAATTTGACCTTACAACAAATGGAAAAGGTTGAGAAAAATAAACGGGATAAGGAAATAGTGGTATATAACAAATTAGACCTTATAGAAAAACCACCTAACCCCGATAAGTTCCTCTGTGTTTCAATAAAAAAGGGCAAGGGTCTCGACAAACTTAAGGGGAGGCTATTGCAACACGTTGGAGTCGTTAACAGCGGTGCATCAATTTTCAGCGCGAGAAGAAGGCACATCACAGCTATTGAAACCACGCGCGCACATGTTTTAAAAGCAACAGATTTGATAGAAAATAAAAACCAAAGTGATATTCTCGCCGAAGAGTTAAGGTTAGCTCAGCTTGCTTTAGATTCAATTACAGGCGTGTTTACCTCCGATGATCTTTTAGGCGAAATTTTTAATAATTTTTGCATAGGAAAGTGACAGCTAAACGATAGCGAAGGTTATAATTTTACTGAAAAAATAGTTTTAAAGCCTCACCAGAGATTTATATGAAAGAATTCGATGTGGTTGTTGTAGGAGGGGGACATGCTGGCACAGAGGCGGCTTTAGCGTCTGCTAGGGCAGGAGCCACTACTCTCTTGCTTACCCAAAACATAGAAACGATTGGTCAAATGTCATGTAACCCTGCTATTGGAGGTATTGGAAAGAGCCATTTGGTGAAAGAGATTGATGCCTTGGGAGGAGCAATGGGGATTGCCGCTGATCGAGCTGGCATTCATTGGAGAATACTTAACTCTCGAAAAGGACCGGCTGTTCAAGCAACCAGGGCACAAGCGGATAGGGCTCTCTATAAGGGGGCTATTCGAGAAATAGTTGAGAATCAAATTGGACTTTCAATATTTCAGCAATCGGTTGTCGATCTTAGCTTCAATGGACAAAAGGTAGATTCTGTAATAACCGATAGTGGGGTAAGGATAAAAACAAAAAGCTTGGTGTTAACAGTTGGTACTTTCCTCGGTGGAGTTATTCATGTTGGCTTAAATAAGCAAACTGGGGGAAGAATGGGCGACG
>CAJYCI010000019.1 GCA_913428515.1 uncultured Gammaproteobacteria bacterium
TTCACTGCGCCTAGTGGAAAGGTTTCTTTTAAAACATGGACGGGAGGCTTATATAGAAAGCAGTGCAGCTGCTATGCTTGGAGCAAGCTCGTCAATTTCTAAAACTATGGACGAGCTTGGCAATTGTTGCGATTTGGTGATTGCAGTTGGAGGTGACGGCAACATACTATCATGCGCAAGAAAGATGGCTCCTTTCGGGGTGCCGATACTAGGGATTAATAGAGGTAGGCTAGGATTTCTAGCTGATGTTTCTCCAGATGATATTGAAACCAGCTTGGGTCAAGTCCTAACTGGAGACTACTCGGTTGAGGAGCATTTCCTTCTCGAAGGCAGGGTTGAGGGCTCTCAAGAGGTTTCATCTGCTTTAAACGAGGTTTTGTTGCATACAGTGGTATCTCCTAAGATGATAGAAATGGAGATCTTCCACAATGATCATTATGTCTTTACTCAAAAATCCGACGGTTTGATCGTGTCTTCTCCCACTGGATCTACCGCCTACGCTTTGTCGGCAGGTGGACCAATCATGTACCCAAGCCTCAACGCCGTCGTTTTGATCCCCATGTTTCCGCATTCGCTAACTAATAGGCCATTGGTTGTCCCTGCAGATGGTGAAATCAGAATAGTTTTAGGTAAAGAAAAAGATCTCAAGGCAAAGGTAAGCTTTGACTCTCACTTAGAATTTCAAATTGGACCTGGGGACTCCTTGTTGATAAATAAGAAAAAAGAGAAATTAAGGCTTGTTCATCCGCCGAACCATAGTTTTTTCGAGGTGTGTCGGAGCAAGCTTGATTGGGCCTCAAGAACTGCCGTTGATTAAAAAAAACGGTTATGACTGTCTTACATAATTAGAAAATATCTTTTGGCGTATCGATATCTAGAATCACGCCCCTATCGTTTGTTTTTACAAACCTCACATAGTCGAGATTCGATTGAATTATTTTCTTCGCACCAGTATCCCCGGAGAGAGATCCTATTTCCTTATAAAAACGACTTGGGAAGCAGACTGGATGTCCCGTCTCAGTCACAAATTTAGGTACGATTATGTCGCGGGGATTTGTCGAGGATTCGGTTTTTAATTTGAAGATCGTTTCTGATTTGAGATATGGCATGTCACCAAGAAAAACAAAAACAGAGCTCCACTTCCTTTCGGTCACAATTCCAATAGTTGAGGCGAGACTGGTGCCAATACCTTCAATGCTGTCTGTTGCATGATGGATAATTATTTGGCAGTGTTGGAATCTGTTTTTTACTAAGTCAGCAATTGCTGGGTCGTTACTCCGAAGTGTGATTATTATTTCCTCGAAGTGAGGGGCTAGATTCTGAATAGTTTGAAAAAGCATAGGTTCATTACTTCGGACAGCTTCGATTCGTTTATCTCGCCCAAACCTTCTGCTAAAACCGGCAGCTAGAACTAATGCCCCTGTTTTCAAATTCATTCCGATCCGTGGATTTCTCTGTCCGTTTTTTCAATCTTTTTGATTTGATTTCGAATCGAGCTGAGTTGCGCAATTATAGAAATAGCAATTTCCGAAGGAGTCTTGCTGCCAATAGGTAATCCCACTGGCGCATGCAATCTCGCAATCTCATCGTTTGATAAATCTAACTGTAACAATCTTTCTCTTCTTTTTTCAGAGGTTTTTTTTGATCCCATGGCGCCGATAAAAAAAGCTGAGGATTTAAGCGCTTGCATTAGTCCCATGTCGTCGATTCTCGGATCGTGAGTTAAAGCCACAATCGCTGACATTTCATCTTTTACATAGCGATTAATAGCGTCGTCCGGCATACCAGAAACCAGCTGAACTCCTTCAATTTTCCATTGTTCGATCATTTCTTCTCTGGGATCACAAACCAAGACGTGGTAATCCAGCATTTTGGCGATTTGAGCTAGGTATTGAGAAACTTGTCCTGCTCCAATTAGAAACAGCTGAAATCTTGGGCCTAACGTGTGTTTAAGGGCTTTTTGATTTTCTTTTTGGAGCTCCAATTCCGAAAACTTATTTTTTACTTCTGTCTCGATTCCTCCTGACCTTAGATCGGTCGTTTTTAGTACGCACAGTCTTTTTTTTAGCTGGTCTCTAATCTGCAAGAACGCTGTCAAATTTCGTTCGTTAAACTGCGGTTCGATTACGACCTCTAGTTGTCCTCCACAGGGCAGGCCAAACCTGTCACTTTCTTCTTTTGATTTGCCATATAAGATTACCTCCGGATCACCGTTTGCGAGCTGTTTTCCGATTAATTTTTCTACCAGATCTTCCTCTACGCAACCTCCAGAGAGAGAGCCCATTGTTTTTCCATCCTCATTACAGCAAAAGGTAGAACCAACAGGTCTTGGAGACGATCCCCAGGTTTTTGTAACCGTCGCAAGCCATACTTGTTTTCTCTCTCGCATCCACTCGATCAGAGTTTCTATCACCTCCATGTCGTTGTTTTCTAGCATTCTTGAGTTCACAATTCTTTTCCCAAATATATTACACTTTTTCTAACAACCTCTGCATCGAATATTTTACAGAGAAAACAATGCATAAAGCGTTTAAAACCAATGTTGAAGAGGATTTGACTCTTCTCCGGGAATATCTTTTCTCACGAAATATAGACCACAGAATTTCAGAATCTGGGTTGTACCAAACCCTCTGGGTTTTTAGGTTGGAACATGTGGACGAAGCAATTGATGCTCACGAGAAATCTAAAACCCTTCCTGCGAAAAATCCACAGGGTTCGACTAGTGTTGCGTTAATTGCGGCGCCCTTAATGAGACTGCTCAGATTTATTCCGATGGTCCCTGTCACTTCTTCGCTTGTCTTGTTATCTATATTAGTGTTCATTTGTGCCCAGGGAGGTGGTCTGTCGCCGCCCACTAGCTCAGTTTTACTTAGTAAGCTTTTCTTCTCTCCTGTTACCAGCGTGGGTGATCAATTTTATTTTGTTTCACTTGACCGAGTAATATCGTCCGGCGAGTGGTGGCGACTAATTACGCCAATGTTTGTTCATTTCAGCTGGACCCACATTATTTTCAATCTTTTATGGTGTGTTGAACTGGGAAAAAAAATAGAAAAGCGGATCGGTTATCTTTCTTTCAGTTTTTTACTCATTTTTTCTTCACTTTCTTCCAATTTAATTCAGTACTTTATCTATGGACCTAGTTTTTTTGGCGGCCTCTCTGGGGTGGTCTACGGATTGCTGGGCTTTTGTTTTGCCTGGGAAAAAATGGATCCGCACAAAAAATTTGATGTTCCCAAGGCTTTATATATATTTATGTTTATCTTCCTTGCGCTTGGTTTTTCAGGGTTAGTTGATTTGCTTGGCATTGGCAAGATAGCGAACGGTGCGCATTTAGGTGGATTAACATTTGGTCTTTTGCTTGGGTTTTTAAGTGGTGCAGCTTCCCGACTTCGACAGGTTTCAAGAAGACCTAAATGAGATAGAATTGCAATTTTGGATTATGAGCAACCTACATCTATGCAGACTAAAGATTCTCAAACTGTCTATCTCAAGGACTACCAGCCACCGAAATTTCTGATAGATGAGACTTTTCTTCAGGTCGACTTATTCGAAAAATCCGCGTTAATAAAGAGCACTTTAAATATGAGGCGCAATCCTGGATCTCCGGATGATCAGAGTGCGAACTTAGTTTTAGATGGCGATTACGAATTGAATACGTTGTCGGTGGAGGTTGATGAGAGAACATTAGGAGCTGATAAATATAAAATAGAAGAAAATAAATTAATAGTTTTTGACCTGCCTTCAACTTTCAGTCTTTCGACAAAAGTGGAGATAAGCCCCTATGAAAATACTCGACTCGAAGGTTTTTATCGATCAGGGGAAATTTTCTGCACACAATGTGAAGCAGAAGGATTTCGAAATATTACTTGGTATTTAGATCGACCAGACGTGATGTCAGTTTTCACCACTACAATTTCTGCAGAAAAAAAATACCCAGTCTTGCTCTCAAACGGTAACAAAATCGGGAGCGGTGAATCAGAGCACCGTCATTGGGCTACTTGGTCTGATCCTTTCCCCAAACCCTCGTATCTGTTCGCTATGGTCGTTGGCGATCTTGCCGCTTCAGAGGAATCTTATGTAACCGGCTCGGGGCGAAAGGTAGACCTGAAGATTTTTACTGAAAAACACAATATAGACAAAGTAGATTTCGCGATGAGTTCTTTGAAAAATGCGATGAGTTGGGATGAAAAGACCTACGGTCGAGAATACGATTTAGACGTTTTTATGATTGTTGCGGTGGAAAGTTTCAATATGGGAGCGATGGAGAATAAAGGGCTAAATATTTTCAACACTTCTTGTGTGCTAGCCAGCCCGGAGACGACTACCGATGCAGCTTTTCAACGAGTAGAAAGCGTTGTAGGACACGAGTATTTTCACAATTGGTCGGGTAACAGGATTACTTGTAGGGACTGGTTTCAGCTTAGTTTAAAGGAAGGATTTACCGTTTTCAGGGACCAGCAGTTCTCCGCTAGCATGGGTTCAGCTTCAGTTTGTCGGATTAACGATGTGTCAGTACTCAGGAATGTTCAATTTCCCGAAGATGCAGGACCCACATCTCATCCTGTCAGACCGAGTTCTTTTATCGAGATTAATAACTTTTATACTCCCACTGTTTATGAAAAAGGTGCCGAGTTAGTGAGAATGATCTTCTCGATTTTAGGGGAGGAACGTTTTCGCCAAGGGACAGATTTGTACTTTGATAGACACGACGGGGAGGCAGTGACAACGGAAGAGTTTTTGTGTGCTATGGAAGATGCCACAGGGGTAGAACTTGCGCAGTTCAGAAATTGGTACTCTGTCGCTGGCACCCCAGTTATTGAGGTTTCAGGCGAATACGATGCGAATAAGAAGAATTTCATCCTTAAGACGAAGCAATCAGGAAATTTGGCATGGCAAGATGAAAAGATACGTGCGTTTCAGATCCCTCTCAAAGTAGGACTTCTCGATTCTATGGGCAGGGACATCCGGTTTTCTGCTCAAGATTCGGATACAGCAAATATTGATGATACCAAGGGCTATTCGGTAGTTCTTGATCTAAACAAGCATGAACAAGAATTTGTTTTAAGTAATGTTACAGAAAAACCTCTTCCTTCTTTGCTGAGGGGTTTTTCAGCGCCCGTAAAGCTAAACTATGCGTATTCGCGAGATGAACTAACTTTTTTGATGAGTAACGACTCGGATAGCTTTAATCGATGGGAAGCAGCGAATCGTTTAGCTACTCAAATACTGTTGGAGATTGCTGACTTCGTTGAAAATGAGACGAAAATTCTCATTGACGAGAGATTAATTGAGGCGGTTGGAGCTAATCTTAGAATGGCCTTAGGTAAGCAAAAAGATGTATCTTATGACAAAGCCATGCTCGCAAATATGCTCACGCTGCCAACGGAAGCTTATTTAATTGATGCTTCGCCAGTAGCTAATGTAGATGCTATAAGTCAGGCGAGGCAGATCCTGAAAAGAGAGCTGGCCTTTCGCTTTGAAGATCGGTTCTACGATATATTTTGGCAGAATGACTTGTCTGGACCATATAGTCCAGACGGCGAATCCGTTGCTCGTCGCCAGCTAAAGAACCTTGCTTTGCAGTATCTCGTAAGCACGGAGAAAACAGAGGCGATAGACATATGCTCTAAACAGCTTGAGACTGCAAGAAACATGACTGAAGAAAGTGCTGCTTTGCGAGAGCTTGTTTTTTCTGACTCTGTTCGCGCGAAGGAATTAAAGGATCCATCACTATTGGCTTTCTATGAAAAATGGAAGTGTGAACCTCTTGTGGTCGACCTTTGGTTGGGAATCCAAGCTAGCTGCCCGTTGGACGGAAACCTCAGTAGGGTGAAAGAGTTGATGCAACATGAATCGTTTGATTTGAAAATTCCTAATAGGGTGAGGGCGCTGATTTCGCAATTCGCTTCTTCAAATTTTGTGAACTTCCATAATATTTCGGGTGACGGATATAAATTTCTTGGAGATCGCGTGGCAGAACTGAATGAGATTAATCCCCAGATTGCTTCTCGTGTGATGGTTCCTCTGACGCGATGGAGGAAGTACGATGAGACCCGTCAGGACATGATGAAAAGAGAGCTTGCTAGAATATTAGAAATTAAACCCCTTTCCTCTGATGTCTATGAAATAGCGTCGAAAAGCCTTTAGGTAGGATTTAGAGCGTTTTCGAGTGCGCCGCTGACCCGTGATTGTGTGTGAACTCTTTTCTCATTCACTACAGTTAATTCGTTTAATAATTTTGATCCATTCCAAGCTTCTCCCTTGTTTCCTGAATACAGGAAGGAATCAAGTTTTCGAATTTCATTTCCTAGAACGGGAAATTGATTCGAGATTTGTTCCATTGATCTGGCGCCCGGGAAGTTTTTTCCTCTCCAGTCTATCAGGTGTTTACTCGCCTCCACTGGATTGTTTTCAGTACATGCAGTTTGAAGCGTCGAAAGAATACTCCCTGAGCTTAATTCCGAGGCTTCTTCGGCTCGATTTCTCGACTCGTTTTTTTCTTTTTCGAGCGTCAAGCGCCTATTACTACTAAGCAATTTCAAAAAGGTAAGAACCCAGGCACCAAAAAATATCAAAGTGGCCCAATACCAGTGCGAGCGAACTTCATTTTTGTTCGTTTCTTGGAGGTCTACTGGAGAGGGTGAGCCTGGAACCCTTTCAGAGATGTTTTTCGTGATGACGCCTTTTTGAGGGCTGACTTGAAAAACTTTTTCTTGGATGACCGCTATTTCCTGCTTGTTCGTTAGGACATTCCACCATGGAATCTCTATTTTTGGAATGGTAATGGTTCCCGATCTCGTTGGAACCATCGCAATTATATTGCTACTAACTGTTGATAAACCCTCCGAGTCAACGATCCGATTGTTAATTGGCGGATCTGCGTATACTTTAAAGCCATCTACTCCCTCTTGATTTAGATCTGGCAGCATGGCCTCGTCTATGCCCTTTGCTGAAATCTCTATTCTTCTATTTACGGGCTCTCCTTCAATGAGTTCTTTTTCCTGTTTATCCCAGAAATCCTCTATTTCGAGCTCTTCCGCTGGGATCCAATGCTTCCCACGAAAGCTAGCAGGTATTTGCCTGACAGAGATCTCATGTTGTTCAGAGCTTGCGCTTATTCTTTGTCTTCCCGAAAAGACCCCTCCTAACCCATAAGTTCCGATAAAGCTCTCTCGTGGGATTAGCAGTACGCCACTGCTTTGGGGAAAAAGCGCATATTTTTTTTCTAAAACATAATATCGTTTCCCATTAATTATTGATTCATAACGTTTTTCTTCTTCAACGTTTTCCACGACGGTATTTTCAAGTGATGGCGGCTGAGGAAAATCGCCACGTATTGATTCGCTATAGAAAAGTTTTACGCTGTATAGAATTTGCTCTTGCACAAAGACTGAATTCTTATTGACACTAGTTTCAAAAAACACCACTTCGCGCATCCTTTGAATTTGCGAATTAGTTTGTTTTGCTACTCGTATTCGAATTGGCCTGGTGGTTTTATCCGCTCCCTTCAAGGAGGGGATAATAATTTCGCCGACTTTGCGGGGGCGCAAGGTGAAAATGTGGTCCCTGTATGAGACGTTAGTCGTCTGACCATTGACTATAGATATCGATCTATTTTCTCTAGAGCTTTGGTTAATTATTTCAAAATCTTTTTTTAACGGCGAAAAATCGATTTCCACGGCGAAGTCTTCGTCAGTTGCTCGAACGGTCAATGTGATTAGATCTAACTCCGAAACACTAGTTCTCTCTACGGTAGATGTTAAGTCCGCATGGCCGATGTTATGGCCGAGCAGAAGAAGAACAGTAAATTTACCAATCGTCTGTAACATCTTGTTCAGATTCCTCACCCTTTCTTATTCTTTCCTCGAGTTGCAGTTTAAATTTGTTTCTTAAGAGACCACCGGGGTCGTCAGGCACCCGTTTCAACCATTGTTCTAAAGCTTGCTCTTCCTCTCGGGCGAGTGCGGTTGATTGAGAATTTAAGCTTTTTTCTGTCTCTTCGGTTCTGGATTCCTTTGAATCGTTTCGTTCAGCTGAGCTCTTTTCTTTATCTTTTGCCTCTCCATTTTCATCCTGGTTACTGTTGGGTTCTGGAGGGATCTTCTCTTCCTCTTGTTGAGTGTTAGTTTCCCCCTCCCCATCGGACGAATCGTTACCTCTAGCGTTCTGAGATTGCTCGTTTTGCTTTTTTTCGTTTCCCTTGTCGTTTCCTTTGGGGTTGCTCTGATTCTCGATAAGTTGTTCAATTATCTTTTTGTTGTGCAGAGCGTCTGCATTATCTGGGTTAATTGTGAGGCTTTCTTTATAAGCAGATACAGCCTTTTCGAAATCTCCTGATTTGGCAAGTGCGTTCCCTAGATTATACTTGCCCCATGAAGTTTCGGTTGTTTCAAAATCTTCCGCAGCGCGGGAGAAGTCCTTATTTCTGTAATTTGCGATCCCTCTCCAGTTCTGATTTTTAAAAAGCTGCGACGCTCTGGCAGCATCGCCTTGGTCTAATGCGCGCATTCCTTGCTGATCAGGGGTTTTCCACAAGTCGTCCCATTTAGACGCCTCAGCTTCAATAGCAGGGTTTGCGATGAAAAGCGCAATTGATAGAAGCAGCCCGCGTCGGAACGCTAACGCAGCAAAAGGGAGTAAGAAAAGAACTAAAAGAGGACCTTCTTCACGCCACACGTCAAACTCTCTTGCTTCGACTTCCGTGTAATTAGAATTTTCTGCAAAATTTCCTGGCGATAAAAGCTGTGCAATATCCTCGTCGCTGCTCGTCATCGGAGAGTATGAGCCTCCTGCAAGCCGAGCGAAATCTTCGAGCAGGTCCTCATTTACCTTTGCTATGACAAGGTCGCCTAACTGGTCTCTGACGTAGCCATTTTCTGTGCCGTTAAAAACTATAGGAATCGCGGCGCCCTCTTTTGTTCCCACAGATAAGATTGAAACCGGATAAGCAAAACTTGATTCTCGTGCTGCTTTTTGGGCAGCCGCTTTATCTTTTATCTCGTCTGTAATAACAAGTATTTTTCCTGATAGTTTGCCCCCATCTCGAAAAAGTTGGACTGACTTCTCTATAGCGTTTTTTAAGCTGCTACCTGGCGACGGCATCATATCTGAGCCTAGAGCGGGAACCATCGCGATAATTGTTTTACTATCATCTGACAGAGGTGATACTGTGAACGCACTCCCTGAATACACTACTAGCGCGGTTTCGCCTTCGTCTCGTTTCTTTAATATATCAATAATTTTTCTTTTTGCTTTGGTGAGCCTGTTTGGTTTAACGTCCTCGGCCAACATACTTCTTGTTAGGTCTAAAGCTATTATGAGGGCATCATCTTTTTCTTGAACGGGTTGGGGAATCTTCTGCCAAACGGGTCCCGCGAGCGCAAGCACAATAACCACCCAGAAAAAAAATAGGTAAGCAAGAAGATTCTCTTTCTTTAGACCGGTTTTCTGCAGAAGATAAGGCAACAAACTTGGATCGATAACGTCTTCCCAGGGGCTTAACCTTTTGTCTTGAGACTTCAGCAGGATTAGAACGAGGATTAGCGGTATAATAGCCATCAGCCAAGCCGGTCTGACGAAATGGAAATTTCTCAGAATCTCAAATATCCCGATTTCCGCCATCATTCACTCCTAGAAAATGAAAAATTGGTTCTGGATTGCCCATAGATAATAACCTTCTTCGAAATCGCCGAAACTCTGAGATGAAGAATTGAAATTATAGCGGTCACCAAAAGTGCGAAAGCGAGAGGGAGATGAAAAAGTTCTTTAGTAGGTCGAAATATCTCAGGGTCCTGGTTGATTGGCTCTAATTTATCAAGTGCCTCATAAATCGAGGAGAGTTCTGATGCAGATTTTGCCCTTTGAAAAATACCCCCTGTATTTTCTGCTATTTTAATAAGAGTTTCCGAATCCAATTCTGCTGATGGGTTCACGGTTCGTTGGAAGAGTAAACCAGGGATCACCATGCTCTCTGAACCAAACCCGACACTGTATATCTTAATTCCCTCTTTAGCGGCTAGCCTGGAGGCTTGAAGTGGATTGACTTCCCCCACGTTGTTCACACCGTCAGTTAGGATTACTAACACCCTATTTTCTGCGGGCCGGTCTTTTAACCGTTTAACGCTTAACCCTATGGCATCCCCTATGGCTGTCTTGCCGCCTGCTATCCCTAGCGGGCTTTCTTTTAAAAGAGCCTTGACCGTTTTTCGGTCAAAAGTTAGCGGCGTTTGCGAGTACGCGCGGGTTCCAAATAGTATCAAACCGAGTCGGTCGCCAACTCGACGATCAACAAATTGACCGATAACATGTTTTACAACAGATAAACGAGTTGATCTAGTCCCATTAAGTTCCATGTCTTCGGTCCCCATTGATCCTGAGACATCCACAGCCAGCATAATATCCCTCCCGGTAACTGGGAGGGAGATCGGTTCGCCTGCGAGCTGCGGCCTTGCTGCTGCGATTACTAGCGATATCCAAGCTATTCCAAGGAGCGTTGCTCTGAAAATACTAGGCTTCATATTCTTATTGTTCGATCTTGACCGGAAGCTAAAAGATTGCAGAAAAGGAACCCTTAAAGCAGGCTCCTCGTATTTGAATCTCGGAAATAAGAAATAAGTCAAAAGAGGCAAAGGTAGAAAAACCCATGCCAAGGGCCAAACGAACTCAATCATTTTTATAAGGCTCCTTAGGAAGCGTAGTCTTGTGATTTTTAATCCAAAACCTCAGTAATTTATAAACTTCGCGGGGATCCAAAGACCGCTCGAGTTTTTCACGATAGATATCATCAATTAGAACCTCGGAAATAGGGCCCTCAAATCTACTTTTTTTCGATGACCGACCCAAAAAAATTATCCATTCTACGTCAGTCAGTTGGGCTACATGTTCTCGAGGGAATGCTGTTAAGGCAACTCGCTTCAAAAGGGTTTGACTATCTCGAAGAAAACCTAAATCGTCACCCGTTTTTTTGCGTCTTAAATCGATTGCGTCCAACTCAAGAAGTGCATCTCGACGATATTTGTTATCCCTCCATGTCTTTGCAAAAAACCATAAAAGAAAGAAGACGAAAGTAGTGAGAAGAAATGATAAAAACCACCAGCCAGGTGCAAGCTCCCATATGCTTAAAACTGGTGGCAATTGAACATCTCGAAGATTTTCCAGAGGATCAATCGACTGGCTTACCAAAAACTCGTAAATTAAGAAAAAATATGGACCGTTCATTTTAGATTGGCAAGTTTATGGTTGAATAATACCGTTTCGATTGATTCACCCGTGCTAATAGAAATTAACGGCGAATTTATCTCCGAGAAAATAGAGTGTATTTTCTTTAATTTGTTTTCATAGTGCTTACTGTAATTTTTTGCGAACTCCTTGTCGCTTGTGTTAATTCTAATTCGCTTAAACCCATCAGTGATTGAATAGAGATTTGGGCGAGGTGCCTGCGCTTCGATCGGATCAAAAACATGCACAGCCAAGATTTGATTCCTTCTAGCAAGGGATCTGATTTCTATTAGACCTGTATCGTCCAAGTTTAAAAAATCACCGATAAGCAAAATCGAGGTTTGCTCTTTTATTGTTGTCCTTGCTAGGCGCAATACCTCGACCATCCTTGCTTCTTTTCCAACTAATGGCTCTCTTTCTCTTTTCGAAGCCAGTCCATTATTCAATTCATTTAAATGGTTGAGAAACGATAGAACGGTTTTAACACCTCTTTTTGCCCTGACTGTTTTGTGACTGACGTCCGAATATATGAGTCCGCCAACCTTGTCACCTTGTTCGTGAGCAGACCAAGCGAAAATGCTAGCTATCCTTGCGGCAACAACGGATTTAAAAGTAATCTTACTGCCAAAGAACATTGATGCGCTTTGGTCCACAATTAGGAAAACAGGTCTTTCCTTTTCCTCCGTGAAAACTTTTGTATGCGGGTTTAGCGTTCTCGCAGTTACTTTCCAATCAATATTTCTTACGTCATCGCCGGGCTGATAGCTCCGAACTTCTTCGAAATCCATCCCTTTCCCCTTAATCGAAGAGGAAAGTAAGCCTGCCATTTGGCTATTTGCTCGGTTTTTTTTCTGATAGCCAATCGAAGAGGCAACTTGGCGAAGCGCTATGAGATCTTTAAGTTCCGAAGTTGCTCCAAAAAAATATCGGTTGCTTGTATTTGTATCGTTACCTGTTCTTTGCTTCGCTCCCATTTTCAGGCAACCGCAACGCTCGCGACTATCGAATTAATCACCTCGTCAGGATCGATTCCTTGCGCTTCTGCTTCAAAGCTCAGGATTAATCTGTGTCTAAATACATCGTGAACTACAGCCTGAACATCGTCAGGCGAAACGAAGGTTTTTCCCAACATATAGGCATTGGCTCTCGAGCAAAGATCTAATGCTATAGTTCCTCTCGGAGATACTCCGAAATCGATCTGGTTTTCGATGGTATCTGAATAATTAATAGGGTTTCGAGTTGCCATAGTCAGTGCGACGATGTATTCCTCGACCGCGTCTGCCATGTGCAGACCAAGAATGTCTCGCTTTGCGGCGAAAATCTCTGATTCAGTTAAGGGGTTTTCAAATTTCCCGCTCACGCCAGGTCCCGATTCACTCCGTACAAGTCGCAGAATTTCACGCTCGGAAATGCTGTCGGGGTAGTCAATTTTTACCTTCATCAAGAATCTATCTAGTTGCGCTTCGGGAAGAGAATATGTGCCTTCTTGTTCTATTGGGTTTTGTGTTGCCATCACGAGGAATAGCTCAGGTAGTTTTAAAGTCCTGTTTCCAACACTCACTGTTCTCTCCGCCATGGCTTCTAAAAGAGCAGACTGAACCTTCGCAGGTGCTCGATTGATCTCATCTGCCAGGATAAGGTTATGGAAAACAGGTCCCTTTTGAAATTGAAAGGAGCCATCCTGAGCTCTGTAGATCTCTGTCCCGGTAATATCTGATGGCAATAAATCTGGTGTGAACTGTATCCGCTGGAATTCTCCAATTAAAGCTTCTGAAAGCGTCTTTATTGCTTTTGTCTTTGCCAGCCCTGGAGCGCCTTCGACCAAAAGATGCCCATCACTGAGGAGAGAAATCAAAATTCGGTCGACTAAGTGTTCTTGCCCAATAATTTGGGTATTCAGCCAATCCCTCACTTTAAGAATTTTACTAAGATGTCCCATGAATTTTATATTCCCTTGATCTCGAGGAGTCTTTTAGCTTTTTGAGAAAATTATAGACAACGAAAAAAATTTTCAGTTCCCTTAGATTGTAACATTGCTGACTTTTTCGAACCTTATTCATCTAAAATTCCTGGCTTACAAAAATTGGGCATGTGCTTTTATCTGGTGCGATAAATGCTCTTTTCTAGTGCAGTTTGACTTCAAGTGTATTCAAAATTCGAGAGCCCGGCGGATAACCTTCTAAGAAATATAAGTATTTTTTTTTTGGCGCAACCTTTGCACTCATATAGAGCAAAAAGTTGATTTCTAAAAATTTAAGGGGATTAGGATGAATAAATTTAAACCTTTCAGATTGTTATCCATAGCCTTGGGGTTGTTTCTGGCTCCGTTGGCTCTGGGCGATGATCTAAACCAAGCAAATACAGCTTGGATAATGACTTCAACAGCACTGGTTTTGTTTATGACTATTCCAGGACTTTCTTTGTTTTATGCTGGCTTGGTTAGAGTTAAAAATGTTCTCAGTGTTCTTATTCAATGTTTTGCAATTACATGCTTGGTATCTATTCTGTGGCTAATAGTTGGCTACTCGCTTGCGTTTTCAGAGGGCAATGCTTTCATCGGCGGGCTATCAAATTTTATGATGGCCGGTGTTCTTGAAGATACTTTAAGTGGCGACATCCCTGAGAGTGTGTTCGCAATGTTTCAGCTTACTTTTGCAATAATTACTCCAGCACTTATTGTGGGAGGTTTTGCTGAACGAATGAGGTTTTCTTCGATGCTCCTTTTTTCAGGGCTTTGGATACTGCTAGTCTATGCTCCTATTACGCACTGGGTCTGGGGCGGAGGCTGGCTTAGCGAGTTGGGCCTGCTGGATTTTGCTGGAGGTACAGTCGTTCACGTTACAGCTGGCGTTGCAGCTTTGACAGCTGCACTTGTGATGGGTTCAAGAAAGGGTTTCCCGCAGACACCTATGCCTCCGCATAATATGACTATGACCGTTACCGGAGCTGGAATGTTATGGGTGGGATGGTTTGGTTTTAATGGGGGAAGCGCTTTAGCAGCTAATGGGGATGCTGGTATGGCAATTCTCGCGACCCATGTTTCAGCTGCTTCTGCGGCCTTTACCTGGATGTGCTTGGAGTGGTTAAAGTACGGAAAGCCTAGCGCCTTGGGTGCGGTTACTGGGATGGTAGCAGGTCTCGGAACAATAACCCCGGCGTCTGGGTTTGTAGGACCCGGTGGGGCGCTCATAATTGGAATATTGGCCGGACTTATTTGTTTCAATGCAACGATTTTCTTAAAACAAAAATTGGCAATTGATGACTCGCTCGATGTTTTTCCTGTTCACGGAGTAGGTGGCGCCTTAGGAACTGTTTTAGTGGCGGTGTTTGCCAGCAGTGCCCTCGGTGTTTTTAGTGGCCAAGGTGATGGGCTCGTATTCTTTGATCAATTATCAGTACAAGTACTAGGGGTACTAGCTACAGGCGGCTACACTGCGGTATTAACTTTTATTCTGTTAAAATTAATAGATTTAGCGATTGGTTTGAGGGTTACCGATGAGGAAGAAATTCAAGGCTTGGATATCAATCAGCACAATGAGAGAGGTTACGATAATTAGCTGTTCAGTAGAGTTTGCTTTTTTGTCTTAGTAAGGCCCCGACGGTATGCTCTGTCGATAAGGTGATCAAGGAGTTGAGGGAAATGCATGCCGAAGCCCTCAGCTCCTTCCGGATACAGGCTCGTGCCGGTCATGCCTGGAAGGGTATTAATTTCGAGTAAAAAATATTCGTCTCCACGAAGAATAAAATCTGCACGAGATAGATCTCTGCAACCCAGAGCCTTATGTGCCTCAATCGCACAAGCCTGTATGTTGAGGGAAAGGTTTAAAGAAATCTTAGCTGGGATAACGTGGTTCGATAATCCTGCGGTATACCTATGCTCGTAATCGTACCACGTATCTTTCGGTGTGATTACTTCGATTACTGGAAACGCTTTGATTCCTTCCTCTGTATCCAGCAATCCAACGGTGATTTCTCTACCGAATATCCTCTCTTCAACCAGGACTTTGGAACCGAATTTATATGCATCGTTCAAAGCTGGCTCAATATCTTCAGCTTTACTGATCAGGGTCACGCCAAGGGCGCTACCTTGGTTTGGCGGTTTAATGCAAATATTATCGCCGATGGTTGAATTTATTTCCTTCAGCAAATCGAAAGTGTCAGTTTCCTGGTTTGCGATTACATGTTTTGCCAGAGGCAAACCAGCCTCTTGAAAAATTTGCTTGGCTAAAATTTTATCCATGGCGACCGCACTGCTTTTTACTCCGCTGCCAACGTAGGGGAACCCTAACAGTTCCAACATGCCCTGCACTGTTCCATCTTCGCCAGGAGGTCCATGAAGTGCTGGAAAAATTACGTCTGGTTCAAATGCTAAAAGCTGCGGTGCGGTTTCCTTATCGAGCTCAAACTGTTTCACCTCACTGTATCTTTTCGACAAAGCTTTTTCGATAGCCTGTCCGCTGTTCCTAGAAACTTCGGCTTCCGATGAAGCGCCGCCAGACAGAATTGCTATTCGCTTTGTCATGATATTTTCTCCTGGTGCTAGCAAGCAGAATGCTGCATTTAACTATCCTTCACTTCGATATTTTTAACCCAGATCTCTAATTCTCGGATCTTGAAAGGCCAGTAAAGTTCATGCTCGTAAATTTTCACGACGGGAATAGAAGCCATGTACTTTTTCATTAATGTCTCTGAGTTAGCGATTTCTACCTCTTCGATGAGTTCGATTCCGCCGCTCTTCTGCAATTTTTCGAGCTCCAAGAATGCTATCTTGCAAAGGTGGCATCCAGACGTGGTGAAGAGGGTAGCTTTCACTTGCTTTTTTCCAGCGAGAAAAATGTGTTTGCATTTTTAGTTGTGTTTAGTGCCCAAAAGTCCGTAGTTTTTCCGGTACGTATTGCTACTTGTTCACAAATTTCGCTTAGGTGCATTGGTTCGCACCGCCTATTTTTTGGTTTTGTCTTTAGTGTTCTTGGGAGAAGGTATGGGGCGTCAGTCTCTATCATAAGTCGGTCAGAGGGGATAGTCTCCACTAACTTCTGAAGATCTTTCCCTCGTCGTTCATCACAGATCCATCCGGTGACTCCGATATAGCAGTCTAGGTCAAGATATTTAAAAAGCGCCTCCTTGTTGCCGGTGAAACAATGCACGACAAGTTTATTCAATTCGTCTCGGCTAGTCCGAAGAATATCGTAAAAAGTTTGGTGAGCATCTCGTTCGTGCAGAAACATAGGCAATTTAAATTTGGTCGCCAGTTCTATGTGTTTCTCAAAAGAAAATATCTGAACGTCTTTTGCGGTATAGTCTCTAAAAAAATCTAGGCCTGTCTCACCTACTGCTACCACCTTAGGTAAACTCAAAATTTTTTCCAGCTCTGCAATGGTTCGCGCGCTGGTTTCTTCTGCATAATGCGGATGGATGCCAGCGGTCGAATATAATGAGTCGTGCTTTTTTGCAAGCTGCTGAGCCTTTATGCTGCTAAGGACCGAGGTGCCAGTTACAACAATTTGATCAACTTTTGATTCTTTAGCTCGAGTAAGGACCGATTCAATATCGCTTTGAAAAGATTCATGCGTTAGATTCGCACCTATATCAGTTAACATTTAAGCATCTCTCACAGAGGGATTTGTTGTGATTGAGACCTTTTTTAATGCCTTCCCTTTACCAAATTGCTCTTTTTCTCCGGCAAAGATAAAGGACGATTCTTGCTCCAAAAGATAATTATAAATAGCGGAATATGAAAGAACATTTTTGACGTAGTTTCTTGTTTCTTTAAAGGGAATGGTCTCTATCCATACATCTAAAGCGAGATCTTTGTTTACCCACTTGTCTACGTTTCCCGGTCCAGCGTTATATGCTGCCGAAGCTAATATCCGATTATTGTTATAACGCCCTAACATCCATCGAAGATAATTTGACCCAAGCCTAATGTTCAAATCCACCCCTAAAAGCTTATTCTGGGATGAATATTTGATGCCCTCGCTCTTGGCGATTAGTCTTGCGGTTGAAGGCATGAGCTGCATTAATCCCCTCGCTCCGGCGGAGGATTTTGCATCTGGCATAAAGGCGCTTTCTTGTCTCGCTACTGCTAGGCTCCAAGAAATTGGGATATCTAACTGCCTGGCATGTCTTGTAAAGATGTCTTTGTGTGCGACAGGGAATCGCTCGGTTAAGCTGTCCCAACTTTTGGATTGAATCATCGTTTGTATCGAAGCTTTATGCCATCCCCATCTGAGTGCCAAATTAGCAGCAACTACCCGTTCATGTTGTTCAAGCTTAGAAGTAGCTAGAAACCATTCTCGGCGCGCTTGACCGAGATATCCCAAAGCAAATAACTCCAGCGCTCGCTTGACGGATTTATTTTTTTCCAGGCCGATAGTTTCATCATAAGAAATATTGTGTATTTTGTGATTGTAATTGTAATTCGTCTCCATAATATCTGAGGCTAGAAAGCCGTAAAAAGATCGATTTTCGCTTAGTTCGCTGTAAATATCTTGAGCAACCTCTCGATCTGCGTAGTCTTCAGACAGCGCGAGTACCCGTGCTTTCCAATACTTCCACTGCTCCTGATCCTTTGTTTCCTTTACCAAAAGATTGATAAGCACCAGAACGCTACTCCAATCCTTTATTTTTAAACTGTGCCTGATTCTTGCTTCAACTAAGCTTGGATAGTCGCGAAGCTTAATTGGCAGGGAATCTAAAAGTGATTGGTCTTTTGCTCTCCTAGACAAGGACAGCCCGATTTTTTCATATGTCTTGTTCAGTTTTGAGGTATCGAAAGACAACTGTTTTTTGTATTGGTTTAACAACTCAAGAGCTCTGACGGGTTCTCGTTTGCTTAGACGAGCAATGCCATGAAGAACGATTTCTTTATTCTCAAGTGAGTCTTCACTGAAACGTTTTACTTTTTTTAGAATGGTTGGGTTTGAATGGACCAACCTAAAATTTTCGGCCAAGTTAGCTTGATTTTTTGCAATGTGCCTTAGCAGATACTTAGAAAGACTGTTTTCATTAGCTTTAATGCTTAGACTTAATCTCGACCAAGCCATTTCACGGGTTATTCCGCCCGTCGCAATCAAAAGATTAAAAATTTTGTCGCATTCCTTCGGCTGCGAGAAACCAACAGTCCAAAGTGTTGCAGCTTTATTTAGCCCGGCAAGCTTTGATTCTCTTTTGTATAAAGCGTAACTATGAAGGCATTCTAATTCGTTGGAGGGATTTATTAGTCGGCTATAGTTTCTAAGAAATACTGTCCAATGACCGCGCTTAGCCAAAACCGGTAACCAATGAGCGAGCAGCGGTTGTACTAATGGTGTTTCGCTATAGTCTTCAAGGAATCTTAATATCTGCTTTTCCTTAAATCTCGAGATTCTGTAGATCTTTTCATAAAACTCTAAATAAGGATAAAGGGAGTAGTCTTTCAGACTTTTTTTTTCGTTGGAAAAACTAGAAAATTGACTATTTCTCAGGTAGCTTCTCGCTTTCTTGTATGCTTTCCTTTGCTCTGTCAAATCTTTCTTTTGATCCACTTCATAGAAATGACCGCGGGAAAAGTCTCCTAACGAGTTAGAATAAAAAAGAATTAAAAAAACGAAAGCGGATATTTTCACTGGTCTGAAAGCGCTAAAAAAAGATTAGATTATTATTCTATTTTTTAAAGAAATTTAAAGCCATTTATTCTTTTTTGCCGACTCGAATTGCCAAGACATCGCATGGGGCCCCCTGGAGCACACCGTTAGCTGTGGAACCGAGCAAAAGAGCCAAACCATGACGTCCGTGGCTCCCAACAATAATAAGGTCTGCACCTATTGTAGATGCTAGCGCATGAATTTCGCTTTCTGGCCTTCCAAAGATAAGGTGCTGATCTGACTTTTCTATACCTAGATATTCCGAGAATTCTCTTAGGTGCTTTGCTGCTGTCTCGTGGATCTGGTCTTGTATATTGGAAATATCCATCGGAACATCGCCCCCGTAGGCTATGGAAAGGGGCTCAACAACATGCACAATGCTCGCTTTTGCTTTAAAAGCATGTTTCATTGCTAGAGCTTTCTGTGCCACCTCTCGGGATTCTGAACTCAAATCCAGGCCTACGAGCATGTGCTTATATTCTAACATCGCTTACAATAATTCACTTGCACTCTACAGGACGATTATGAGAATTTACAAGGATAGTAACCTCACCTCAACCCTAAATTTAAACTCTTAAAAAGAGAATTGCTTTTGTCTTATTTTTTTATCTTCCTTGCAATTATTTTAGTGTTAGCTCCGGCTATTTCAATATTTCCAAAAAAAAGACAGAGGGAAAGACAAAAAATGAGAGCTTTCGCTTTAAAGTCAGGCGTAATTGTTACCATTAATCAGCCGATGCGCTTAAAGAACAAAACGGGGGAAAGCTTCTCGCAAGCATTAGAGCTTGATAAAATCAGAGAAAAAAGGGGTGCTGTAACCTACAGTAAGCGCCGCAGTAATCTCGAAGGCTCGGGAGAACGAGTCTCTGTCGCCTGGCGGATAGAGAAAAAATCCGATGACCATTGGTCTTGGAAAAATGATTTCAGCGTAAAAGATTGTGAACCCTTTCGAAGGTGGATCGAGAAATCTGTTATCAATCTGCCCCAAGATGCCAGATTTGTTGAAGAACAAAACGGGTTTATCTCTATAAATTGGCTTGAGACCCTCCCCGAAAGCGAAAAGCGAGTAATCGATTTTCTCGACGACTGTGCTAATTTCAATTTCGAGTAATTTTTTTTAAGTTTAAGACTTTTTTCGCAGAGACTTCGCAGAAAAAATAAAAAACGGACTTGACCTGGATAGCCATTGTCCTTTAAAACTCGCGGCGAGCTTTTTTTTTTTGAACCGGAAAGTTTTATGGCCAAGTCTTTGGTGATCGTTGAGTCGCCAGCAAAAGCTAAAACAATAAACAAATATCTCGGGAATGGATTTGTTGTCAAGTCCAGCGTCGGGCATATTCGCGATCTGCCTGTTAGCGGTGCCAGCAAGGTCGATCCGAAGGCAAGGGCTAAAGAGGCAGCAAAAACAAGAAAGATGGCCCCTGAGAAGAAAGAAGCGTACAAAAAAGAAAAGGCAAGAAAACAACTGGTTGCCAGAATGGGAATTGATCCTGAAAATGATTGGGAAGCAGATTATCGAATACTGCCGAAAAGCGATAAAGTCGTTTCTGAGTTAAAGCGGTTAGCAAAAGATGCGCCTCAGATCTATCTTGCGACAGATTTAGATAGAGAGGGGGAAGCTATAGCTTGGCACTTAAGAGAAGCTATCGGAGGAGAGGCATCAAGGTATCGTAGAGTAGTATTTAATGAGATTACGAAAAAAGCGGTAGAGCGCGCTTTTGAGAGCCCAGGCCAATTAAACATGGACCGCGTAAATGCGCAGCAAGCGAGGCGTTTTTTAGATCGGGTCGTAGGATTTAAGTTGTCTCCTCTCCTTTGGACAAAGGTCGCGAGAGGTCTGTCCGCGGGAAGAGTTCAATCTGTCGCGGTAAAAGTTGTTGTAGAGAGAGAGAGCGAGATCAGAGCGTTTGCCCCTGAGGAGTTTTGGGAAATTCAAGCTGATTTGGCTGAGGACAAAAACCCCCCGGTAGTCCCCAAGGACGCGATCACTTTCGATGTTGTAAAGTATGAAGGGAAAAATTTTCGGCCCAGATCGAAAGAGGATGCTAATCGGGCATTAAAGATTTTAGCTGAAGCTAAATATATAGTGGCTGAAAGAAAAGAGAGGCCCACAAAAACTAGGCCTTCTGCTCCTTTTATTACCTCCACATTGCAGCAAGCCTCCAGCACCAGGCTAGGGTTCGGCGTAAAAAAGACAATGATGCTTGCGCAAAGGCTCTATGAAGCTGGTTTTATTACCTACATGCGAACCGATTCGACTAATTTGAGTTCCGATGCGCTTGAGATGGCGCGAGGAATTCTCCTTGAAA